>CAZGVP010000257.1:0-4651 GCA_964529135.1 uncultured Caulobacterales bacterium
CGTTTCCTTTTGTATAATTTTCTATTGTAATTAATTTGGTGATACTATGGCTGGAAGATCAGTGATCATTACAGGTGCCGCAAAAGGTATAGGCGCAGCATGCGCCCGGCGTTTCGCCAAAGAAGGTGACAGGTTGATTCTCGTCGATACAGATGAGGAAACTGGTCACCAACTCGCTGAAAACTTAAGCGCTGAGAATGAAGATATTTCTTTTGTTCAAGCAGATATTTCATCTCGCCTCCATGTTCATAATGTTATTGCCGAAGCCCTGGAGAGCTATGAGCATATTGATGTGCTGATCAATGCATCCATTACCCACTTTTCTTCTCCATTTCTCGAAACTAGCGAAGAAGATTTTGCCCGGATTATCGGGCACAATCTCACAGGTGCTTTTCTAATCAATCAGGCTGTCGCCAGGCAATTGGTCAGACAGATCGATCAATCCGACCCCACGGATCGCGATTTCATCCATCAACAGGCAATTGTTAATATGGGGTCTATTGAAGGGGTCACGACGCAATCTGATCATGTTGCTTTCGCAGCGTCGCAAGGCGGATTACACCAACTGACAAAAGGAATTGCGCTCTCACTGTCTTCCTATGGAATACGTGTCAACGCTATTGGCGTTGGTCCTGTTCGTGGTGAGGGAGAAACCCGCAGGAACGACGAAAGCGTTGCACCGCTTGACCGCTTGGGGGAACCAGAAGACGCAGCGAATGTAGCGTGGTTCTTAACCTCATCAGAGGCAACGTTTGTGACCGGCCAAACGATTTTCGTTGATGGTGGCCAGCTCGTGAAAAATCACAATTTAAATGATTCAAATAATTGAAGACCCTGTATTTCAGTATCTTCAACCTCTGGAGCCAGTTTAGCGACCTGCGGTTATACCGCCATCTACGCGCAACTCGGTCCCGGTGACAAAGCGCGATTCATCAGACGCAAGGTAAAGAACAGCATATCCAACATCTTCTGGCTCACCCAGACGACGCAATGGTATATTACGAGCAAGCTTCTTCTCTGCATCTTCTCCGCCGCCACTCATAGCTAACAATGGATCAATAATTGCTGTACGGGTAAATACTGGATGCACCGTGTTAGCACGAATATCCAACCTGGATTTCGCACAATGCATTGCAACCGATTTACTAAATTGCGCGACAGCCGCTTTCGATGATGTATACGCAAGGGAATGAGCATCAGCGACCATACTTGATATAGAAGATATGGTGATGATACTGCCGGGCTGGCTAACTTTTAGATAAGGCATTGCAGCCTTGGTTCCTACAAACACTGCATCATGATTGATCGCATGGGTACGACGCCAACCTTCCATCGTTTCGGTTTCTATCGTACCACCAGTTCCAATACCAGCATTATTGATGAGTACATTGATACCACCCATAGCTGTTTCAGCATCGCGTAGGGCCGTTTCCCATTGAGGTCCATTGGTAACGTCAAGCTCACCGGCATGTGCCATTCCAGGGTGTTTTTTATTGATGGCATCTGCTCTAGCCTGAACAGCATCGAGATTAAGGTCTGAAAGCGTTACTTTTGCCCCTTCATCAGCCAACATCCTGGCGAAGCAAGCACCAAGCCCTTGCGCCGCACCCGTAATAAATACGCGCTTACCGGCAACCCGGCCTTTTCTTTCCGTGGACATGTTTTTCCTCGTTTATTCTTTTGGTGATACCCCTCGACAGGAGGTCTAGCCTTCTTCGCGAAACTGTTTTTTAGCTTCGGCCAGCAAATTTTCCATTTCACGGCGGATCTGATGATCAGACTGCTCAACCTTGGCTGTATCAAGATCAGCCCGCACTTTACGGAACACATCTTCATCGCCAGGTTCTTCCAAATCAGCACGGACCACGGTTTTGGCGTACTCATTAGCTTTATCACCATCCAGCCCCAAAAGGCCAGCCACCCAAAGCCCTAAAAGCTTGTTACGTCGGGCCTCTACCTTAAATTGTAGCGCCTGATCATGGGCAAACTGCTTCTCAAATTTATCTTCACGATCATCAAAGCCGCTCATAATCTTTTCCTCAAATTGATTACCATGGTCCGGCGCAAACCCGGATACAAAGTATGTAAGCATAGCCGCAGGCTTACGCAATTAGAGAATACACTGCCCTTTGTCGAGACAACCCAACCATTGGAGAAACAAGCGCAAAGACTGTGGATAAAACGGGGGGTAAACTGTGGATAACCAACATATTGATACTAAATGTCTTTAGTCATTTACCTCCCAATTGACACCGCGAAAGTCCAGAAACTAGCCGTAAGAGACCGCTTTCACCACCAGGATTGGTGTGCTACGCCACCGTCACACACATCTAATTTGAGTCGCCGGTTTAATGGCAAACCAGCGTCAAATTGGTGCTTTTGAGGAATTGTCTATGTCCCGCCGCAAGAAGATTTATGAAGGCAAAGCCAAGATCATCTATGAAGGGCCCGATCCCGGTACCGTAATCCAGTATTTCAAGGATGATGCAACAGCCTTTAATAATCAAAAACATGCCGTGCTTGAAGGCAAGGGCGTCCTCAACAATCGTATTTCAGAATTCATCATGCGCGGCCTGGAAACAATCTCTGTGCCCACCCATTTTATCCGTCGCCTCAACATGCGCGAACAATTGGTACGGCACGTAGAGATCATTCCCCTGGAAGTGGTGGTCCGAAATGTTGCTGCTGGCTCACTGGTCAAAAGGATGGGCCTTGAAGATGGCGCATCCCTTCCCCGCTCTATTATTGAGTTTTACTATAAAGATGATGAACTTGGCGACCCTCTGGTGGCTGAAGAACATATCCACGCCTTTAACTGGGCTAACCCCCAGGAGATCGACGAGATGATGTCGATGGCGCTCAGGATCAATGATTTTTTATCAGGCATGTTTGCTGCCGTTGGCATTAAACTCATCGACTTTAAAATCGAGTTCGGCAGATTTTATGAAGGCGAACTTATGCGTCTTGTTGTTGCCGATGAAATTAGCCCTGACAGCTGCCGTCTTTGGGATGTAGAAACTGGCGATATCATGGACAAAGACCGGTTCCGCAAAGATATGGGTGATGTGATTGAAGCGTACCGCGAAGTTGCAAAACGACTTGGCATCCTGCGTGATAATGAAAGCAATGGCACCAAAGGCCCCACACTTGTGAGCGACAATGATATTGTCGCCAAGAAAAAAAAGTAGGCATACCCATGAAAGCAAAAATTCATATTACATTAAAACATGGTGTCCTCGACCCCCAAGGCAAAGCGATTGAAAATGCCCTCAATGGATTAGGTTTTGAAAGTGCATCAAATGTACGCCAGGGAAAAATTATTGAGCTGACCGTTCCTGGTACAGATGAGGCAAAAGCTCGGGTTGAAATTGAAGAAATGTGTAAAAAACTTCTAGCCAATCCGGTCATGGAAAATTATGAAATCGAATTAAGCAGCTAGAGCAAATTCACAAACAGCATTTTTTATATGCTGCTACTCCCGAGCAATAGTAAATCCGAAACAAGCATCAGTTGAAAATTCGCGATTGCGTTCTAGAGGCATTGCACCAAGAAAGAATACATCATGAAACCTTGTGTCATCGTTTTCCCCGCATCCAATTGTGATCGAGATGCGGCAATTGCGCTAGAAACCGTTACCGGGAACGCTCCTCAAATGATTTGGCACGAGGAAACAAACTTACCTGATAGCGATTTTATACTTTTGCCAGGCGGCTTTTCCTATGGTGACTACCTACGTTCTGGCGCAATGGCTGCTCGTTCACCGATTATTCGTGAAGTATTGGAGAAAGCAAAATCTGGCACACCAGTCATCGGCATTTGCAATGGATTCCAAATTTTAACTGAAACCGGCTTGCTCCCTGGAGCGCTTTTGCGCAATGCAAATCTAAATTTTGTCTGCCGCAATGTAACCTTACGTGTAGAAAACACCTCATCTCACTTCACTTCAGGCCTTACAAAAAATCAGTATCTAGATTTTCCGATAGCTCACCATGATGGTAATTATTTTGCCGATGATGAAACCCTGAACCGCCTTGAAGGAAATGGTCAAATTGCATTTCGCTACGTTGATAACCCAAATGGATCAGCGCGTGATATCGCTGGCATCATCAATGAAACGGGCAATGTTTTGGGCATGATGCCTCACCCGGAAAGAGTGCTCTCTCCATTATTAGGTGGCACTGACGGATTGACGTTCTTCAAACAAATTGTTGAACGAATTGGATAGAGATCACCCCGCCGCTGCTTTTGCGTTCTCTGTAATACCATCCCAATTTTTTGCGGAAATCATTGCTCTAGTCGCAACCCATGAGCCTCCAACGCAAACTACATTTTCAAGCGCTAAATATTCATCAACGCGGCTCTGAATAATGCCTCCGGTTGGGCAAAATTTTGCTTCAGCAAGGGGCCCCTTCAACGCCTTAAGATAATTAAGACCACCAGCCTGTTCAGCTGGAAAAAATTTCATAAACTGAATATCATGATCAAGAATGCTCATAACATCTGAAGCTGTTGCTGCACCTAGAAGGACAGGCTCTTTGACGCTTGTAGCCATATCAAGCAACCCTTGCGTCGTACCCGGTGTCACTAAAAAATCTGCACCAGCCTCAAGAGCATCAAAAGCTTGTTTGCGATTACGAATCGTTCCTATACC
>CAZGVP010000258.1:0-4646 GCA_964529135.1 uncultured Caulobacterales bacterium
ATAGTCGATGTATATTTTCTTAAAGGATTCCTCGACAATGGTATCAAAGTAGAAAGCACGGCTATTGCTGCCGGTACAGTCAAATTATGCGCACTCGGGCTTAACGAAGATTCGCCCGGTACGATTTCTTTGAATCAAAGATCAAACCTGGATGCAAATGAATGTAGCGTTTATTCAAACTCAGATGACCCAAGTGGCATTAAAGTTGATATGAAAGGTTATCTAGGCGCGGATTTTATCTGTTCTAGCGGAGGATTTTCTGGTGATAGAAAAAATTTCAAAGATGAACCAATTGTAGACTGCCCTCCGATTCAAGATCCCTTAATAGATACTCTTACACCGCCATCCTTTGGTGCTTGTAATGAACAAGATTTTGAAATAGGTGAGAAAATCAAGGGCCGCAAAAAACGTAAAGACGAGAAATTCAGGAATTTCAAAGTTAAACCCGGTGTATATTGTGGAGGATTACATATTCACGATAAGGCAACAGTTAAGTTTGATCCTGGAATTTATATTATCAAGGATGGCCCGCTTCTTTTTGACAAACGAGCCGATATTACTGGTGAAAATGTTGTTTTCTATATGACTGGCGATGATGCAACATTTCATATCGGAAAAGATGCTTTTGTAAATTTTACCGCACCAAAAACTGGGCCCCTATCAGGTATTTTATTCATGGAAAATCCAACCAGCTCATCAGGTCGGGAATTCATCATCGCCAGCAAAAACGCACACACACTTTTGGGAACATTCTATCTCCCAAAAGGCACACTCGTCGTTGATACCAACCAGCCTATCGCGGACAATTCCGCGTTTACTATTATTGTCGCCAATAAAATCCAACTCAAAGGAAAGCCATCTCTTGTACTGAACTCTGATTATGCAGCCACTGATATTCCTGTACCAAACGGCGTTGGCCCCATTGGGGGCACAACCTATCTCAGGAAATAGATTAAGTAGCTAAATATTAGCAATATCCGTCTAGGGTAATATGTGTCCTATATTAATCATTCCATAGCCAGAAAACTCTTCTTTCTCGTCACCCTCATCGTTGCTTGCGCAGTTTTAGCATTGGGGATCACGTCAGTATGGCGTGAAGCATCTGTATACAAATATTTTCGATTGAGTGAACTTGCAAATCAATCAGAAATATTGTCAACGGTTATAAATAACCATGTAAAAGAAGAAAATAAACTCAAAGTTTTTCAAGAATTAACAGTAATACACAAATTATCCTCAACAGATTTTATTGAGGTTAGAGATAAAAATGGTAGCACTATTGCAAATTTAGGTAATGGTACAATTATAAAGGAACAGAACTTAAACCTGCAAGAAAAAACAGAATTAATACCCTTACTAATATCAAAAACAGTTTCATATTCTACACCGATCACATATGGCGGTGAAACTGTTGGCACATTAACTGTATACAGCAAAACAGACACCCTAAAAGAGCACCTCTATTCTATTATCCGTAACACAGTTCTCATCGCAGGGTCTGTGATGCTATTCGGGTTGTTTTCCGCATGGCTAATACAAAAATCAGTTACTCGTCCAATACTCTCCCTTAGTGAAGCCATGGATTACGTAGAAAAAACTGCTGACTATGACTATCGAATTGAAAACAAAACACATGATGAAATTAGCAGGTTAATCAATTCATTTAACTCTATGATCCACCAAATTCAAGATAGAGATACCCGCCTAGAAACACACAGAAAACAACTTGAAACAACCATCGAAAATAGAACAGAACAATATAAAAACGCACAGGAAGAAGCTGAAAAAGCTAACGCAGCCAAATCAGATTTTCTTGCAGTTATTAGTCATGAAATCCGCACCCCTCTGAATGGTATGCTGGTTATGACAGAATTGTTAGCAAAAGCAGACATCCCGCTCCAACAAAAAAAACACGCCAATATTGTTCTGAATTCTGGCAAGACACTCCTCACTATCATCAACGATATTCTTGATCTATCTAAAATTGAATCTGGAAAACTACACCTTGAAGAGATAGCCTATTCACCCAAAGATATTATCCATAACACAATCACCCTATACACAGAAAAAGCAAAAGAAGTTTGCGTTGAATTGACTGGAAATATTGCCGATGATGTGCCCTCACGGGTATTGGGAGATCCCGTTAGGGTCAATCAAATCCTCAATAACCTTGTCAACAATGCATTAAAATTTACACCATCAGGCTTTGTGCGAATTAATGCACGCATGATCTCAAACGGAAAACAAATTCCAATATTGCACTTTACCGTTCAAGATAGCGGCATTGGAATTCCCACCAATAAACAACAATTAATATTTGAAGCTTTTACCCAAGCTGACCAATCAACAACACGCGAATATGGCGGCACAGGATTAGGCCTTTCCATTTGCCAACGCCTGATTAATGCCATGAATGGCAAGATAGGTTTGACTAGCAAAGAAGGGCAAGGTTCGAGGTTTTGGTTCGCAATACCAGCAAAGATCGCAGAACAACCTCAAGCACACAAAACACCTGCCAACAATCAGCCTGATACCTTAACCGAGAGCGTTGAAATACCTAACCGCAATAATCTTCATGTGTTGATAGCCGATGATAATCCCATTAATATTGAAGTGATGAAGGAAGCTCTAGACAAGCTAGACATTACCGCTGATGCTGTCACCAACGGCAAAGAAGCTGTTATCGCCGCAAAAACTGGCCAGTATAATTTCATCTTTATGGATGGTAGCATGCCGGTGCTGGATGGGTTTGAAGCAACCAAACAAATACGCAGCTGGGAGCACCAACAAGACAATAACCAAGCCATCACTATTGTCGCCTTAACTGCCCATGTAGCGGGTATGAACGAAGCGGTATGGAGAGCGGCAGGTATGGATGATTACATCACCAAACCATTCAAGCTTAATACACTTATTGCCAGTTTTCAAAAATTCTCTGAACACAATACACACCCTAAAAAAATATCTGCTTAAGCTTCAGGAAAAAATATAGGTGATAAACTTCTTTTTGTATTATTTTCCGGCCACTCGCGCCGCCAACGCTGCTGACATAAATTGATCCAGGTCACCATCCAGCACCTGATCGGGACTTGGACTTTCAACCTTTGTGCGAAGATCTTTCACCATCTGATATGGCTGCATCACGTATGATCGTATTTGATGCCCCCAGCCAATATCAGTTTTTGAAGCCGCTTCTTCCTGCGCTTCTTCTTCTCGTTTTTGCAACTCAGCTTCATAAAGACGTGCACGAAGCATATCCCAAGCCGTTGCACGATTCTTATGCTGCGAGCGCTGGTTTTGGCACTGTACAACAATGCCTGTTGGTATATGGGTAATACGCACAGCACTATCAGTCGTATTAACATGCTGACCACCTGCGCCGGATGCTCGATACGTATCAATCCGGCAATCACTTTCTGCCACTTCAATTTCGATACGATCATCAATCACAGGGTAAATCCAGATTGATGCGAAAGAGGTATGACGCTTGGCATTTGAATCAAAAGGAGAAATACGGACTAACCGGTGCACACCAGATTCAGTTTTCAACCATCCGTAAGCATTGTGCCCCTTAACCTGAATAGTTGCCGATTTGATACCGGCTTCGTCCCCCGGCAGTTCCTCGATCACGTCTACCTTGTAACCACTTTTCTGTGCCCAGCGAACATACATCCGGAGAAGCATTGAGGCCCAATCGTTGGATTCTGTTCCACCTGCCCCAGGGTGAACCTCAACGAAACAATCATTGGCATCGGCTTCACCAGACAAAAGCGCCTCTATTTCAGCTTTTGATGCTTTGGTTGCGAGGGTTTCCAACATAAGCTGCGCCTCATCAAGACTTGCAGCATCTCCTTCTTCTTCAGCCATTTCGGCCAATTCAAATATCTCTGCAAGCTCGTCGGCCATTTCTCCCACCGCATTAATCTGCGATTCCAGGGAATTACGTTCCTGCATCAATTTTTGCGCAATTTCGGCATTATCCCACAAATCAGGCGCTTCTGCTTTTTCGTTTAGCTCTCTCAGTTTTTCCTGGGCTACATCCCAGTCAAAGACGCCTCCTCAACAGTTCAATCGACTGCTTGATAGTTTCGCCAAGGTTTGTAATTTCTGCACGCATGAAAACTTAATCCGTTATTTTAGTTATTATTGCTTTTGACAGGTAAGTCATTCCTATAGCCCAAGCAAGAAAAGACTACCTGCAATAGATCATTCTAAGCCCGAAATTAGCTGCACCAAATCAAAGAAATTTGATATCAATAGATGCCGCCAAGGTCTTCTGGCTCTGGCTCACGCGGGTTAACCGGAGCAGCGCTTAACGGATCAAGAATATCTGATGAACCATCGAGAATGGCAGTATCTCCAATCTGATCTTCAGATTTAAATGCCTCCAGAACAATATTAGAATCCCCAAAGCCAGCTGGCTGACCAGTATCTGCATTCACCCTGACTAATCGAACACCTGATGGCACCCGGAATGGAATACCTGGTTGCTCGGCCAATGCCTCTTTCATGAATTCAGCAAAAATCGGAGCCGCAACCTTGCCGCCTGCTTCGCTCTGGCCAAGGGTGCGCGGTAGATCAAAACCAACATCCGCCCCCGCAGCCAGATCAGGTGAAAAACCGACAAACCAGGCATCTTTATAATC
>CAZGVP010000259.1:0-4646 GCA_964529135.1 uncultured Caulobacterales bacterium
CAAAGCCGTTACCCTCCCTCAGAATTTTCCATATTATTTGGGTTAGTGAGGGAAATTTAACCTTTGTAATCAAAACTATAATTCGTCATGATCACCCATGACGACTCTGCGATTTTTTGTCGGACATTACTACGCTGCAACATAAATGGGGCCTAATCGCTATGATCACTCGCCAAAACTCAGATGCTGATTTTGAAGCCCCCTATTCATTGAGCGCTTTGGAAGGGGTCAGTTTTTCTTTCCAAGTGAATGATATCTCAGTCGTTACTCCAAGGCTCCTGGGCGCTGTACAGGGCGCGGTAGAAGTAAATACACTTCAACTGCCCAAAGAGAAGTTGAGCAAACTTTCCACCAGCCTATACCATTTGGGAAATGCGTCAGAAGAGGTTGTTCTTGCTCAGGCTGCATCAAACGGCATCAGTGTTGTCGGAGGGTATATCGTAATTGATGCTATTTCTGTGGCGGGCGAGGCTGACGAATTGCTTTCAACTTTGACGCAGCTGGGCCTTCTGCGTGGTGCATCATTTGGTAATATCGTATCTGGTTTATTGCCATTGAGTGCCCTCAATTCACTTGACGGTGTTGCGACACTCCAGTCTGTGCGCGAGTCTTTGTTTCAAGCCAATGCTGGTGATGTAACGACGCAGGCTGATGCGTCTTTACTTGCTGATGATGTTCGCTCGCAATTTAATTTGGATGGGGCTGGCGTATCAATTGGAGTGTTATCTGACAGTTTTGATTCTCTGGGTGGCTATGCAGACGATATTGCGTCGGGTGATTTGCCGGCGTTAGTTAATGTCCTGGAAGATATAATGGATGGTAGCGACGAAGGTCGCGCCATGTTGCAGATTATTCATGACATTGCGCCAGGAGCAGAACTTCTTTTTCATACTGCATTTCTTGGCATTGCTAATTTTGCGCAAGGCATTCTTGACCTGGCCGATGCTGGCGCAGATATCATCGTTGATGATGTGTTTTATTTTGCTGAGCCATTTTTTCAAGATGGTATAATTGCCCAAGCTGTGGACACTGTTACGGCGCAAGGAGTTTTGTATTATTCTTCCGCAGGGAATGCAGGGTCTGATTCATATGAAGCTTTCTTTGAAGATTCAGGCATTACAGAGACAGGCACTTTCGGGGCGATTGCGCATGATTTTGACCCGGGCGCTGGTGTTGATACACGTCAGTTAGTGACGCTGGGCGCGGGGCGTGAAATTCAGCTGTCATTTCAATTTGACGAGGCATTTAGCTCTGCCGGTGGTGTTGGTCCTTCCAGTGATTATGATATTTATCTATATGAGGCGGGTACGGATAATATCGTTGCAAGCTCGACCACTAGTAATGCTAATGATGCAGTGGAAATATTTAGTTTTGTGAATGAAACCGGTGCGGAGGCTGATTATGAATTGGTGATTGCGCGTTTTTCAGGTGCCACTAATAATTTGCTGAAATATATCAACTTTGGCAGTGGAACGTTTCAGGAATATTTCACAAACTCTTCTACGCTTGTAGGACATTCGAATGCTGCAGGGGCTGTTGCGGTGGGCGCCGCAGCGTTTTTCAATACGCCCGAATTCGGTGTTAATCCACCAGTCCTGGAAGGGTTTTCTTCGCTTGGTGGTACTCAGATTTTATTTGATGATGCGGGCAATCGTCTTGCGACGCCGGAAGATCGTGGGGGCGCGCTTTTTACAGCTCCTGATGGTGGTAATACAACCTTCTTTGGTAATGATATCGGAGCTGATAGTGACAGCTTTCCTAATTTCTTCGGAACATCAGCGTCCGCGCCAGCTGCGGCTGCGGCGGCTGCATTGTTATTAGGGGCCTTTCCCGATGTCACCGGGGCTGAAATTAATACGGCATTTGTTGATACTGCCATTGATATTGGCGAGGCTGGCATTGATCTATTTTCCGGTGCGGGGCTAATTCAGGTAGATGCAGCTTTTGCCAATCTACTCGCAAGCATGACACTGATCGAAGGAACCACTGGGGATGATCTGTTGATAGGCAACTCTATCGCTAATGAAATTAACGCGTTTGAGGGACAGGATACCCTGATGGGAGGGCTTGAAGCTGATACTCTTAACGGTGGTTCTGGTAATGATTCCCTTCTCGGGGAGGATGGGGTTGATATTCTCAATGGCGATGAGGGCGATGATATACTGTTAGGTAATCTTGGTAATGATCACTTGTTTGGCGGTGATGGCGATGACAGCCTCGATGGTGGTGATGGTAATGACAACCTCGATGGTGGCATAGGGAATGATGAACTTTCAGGCGGCAATCAAAATGATGTGCTCAATGGGAGCGCCGGAAATGACACCTTATTTGGCAATCTGGGGCGTGATAGCCTTGTCGGTGGCGACGATGATGATTTGTTGTTAGGCGGCAACCGTCAAGATACTCTGGAAAGTGGCGATGGGGATGATCGCGCTTTTGGTGGTAATGGCAGTGATACAATCACTGGCGATATGGGTAATGATATTTTACGTGGTGGTACCAGTGAAGATACACTTGATGGTGGGGTTGGTGATGACTTTTTATTTGGTGGTACCCAAAATGATATTTTGTTCGGAGGGGAAGGCGCAGATGTGTTGTCTGGTCGTGGCGGCTTTGACACTCTCAATGGTGGCATTGGTAATGATACACTAATCGGTGGGTTTAATGGCGATATATTTATCTTCGAAGACAGTTTTGGTAATGACGTCATTGAGGATTTTACGGTGGAGATCGGGCCGGAACGCATTGACCTGAGTGGTGTCACTGAAATCACAGATTTTGCTGATCTTGTGGCTGATCACCTATCTGATATTAATGGCAACGCTGTGATTACGGATGGAATGAACACCATCACCCTCACAGGGGTTGCAATGGTTGATCTCGAGGCTGGTGATTTTATATTTTAGCGCTCTGCTATCGGTATAAGAGCCTTTAAATAGGCGTTAAAATCCTCTTTTGGTGAATCATCGCGTTACCATTCGGAAAAACGCGCAAAATCTTTAAAAAATCGTTCATTTCGGCCTTGACCGGGAAAAGGGGCTCAACTAGGTTCCGCCAGCGCTGGAGGTTGGCTGTCAGTATTTTCTGAAACGCGACCATGCCTAGCCCGACAATTGAGTTTGTGCCGTTTCGCTGAGCGACGTTCCGTTTTCGGGACATCGCTCGTTTGCGTCTTTGGTTTTTGGATGATGAATACATGATCATTTCAGAAACTGCAGGCGCTTTTTTGTAAGTTGTTTTCGCCATTTGGCGAGAGTGTTTGTTCTGGAATGCCCTTTTGGGTGGAAAATCTGGCCGGGAAATTTGAATGCCAACGATTCAGCAACTGATCCGCAAGCCACGTAAGCCGAAGCGGAAAATTAACAAAGTGCCAGCGCTGGAGGGAAATCCCCAGAAGCGCGGTGTTTGTACACGTGTTTATACAACGACTCCGAAGAAGCCTAATTCGGCCCTTCGGAAAGTTGCAAAGATACGTCTGACTAACGGTTTTGAGGTCATCGGGTACATCCCTGGTGAGGGCCACAATCTGCAAGAGCACTCTGTTGTTCTTATTCGTGGTGGCCGTGTGAAAGACCTTCCTGGTGTTCGGTACCATGTGCTTCGTGGTGTTCTCGATACGCAAGGGGTTAAGGATCGCAAACAGCGTCGTTCGAAATACGGCGCCAAGCGGCCTAAGTAAGGATACTATATTATGTCACGTCGCCATCGCGCCGAAAAACGAGTTGTTCACCCGGATCCTAAATTTGGAGATCTAACGGTTTCCAAATTTATGAATTATCTGATGTTGGATGGTAAAAAATCCGCTGCCGAGAAAATTGTCTACGGCGCGTTTGATCGTATTGAGGATAAGCTGAAGCGCCCGCCGCTGGAGCTGTTCAAGGAAGCTATTGATAATGTGACGCCTGCTCTTGAGGTGCGTTCGCGCCGAGTGGGTGGTGCTACCTATCAGGTTCCGGTAGAGGTTCGTCCTGATCGTAAGCTTGCTCTGGCGATGCGATGGATCATTAATGCTTCGCGCGGTCGCAATGAAACAACAATGGTTGACCGTTTATCGAATGAAATTATGGATGCTGCGCAAAATCGCGGAGCATCAGTCAAGAAAAGAGAAGATACCCATAAGATGGCAGAAGCGAACCGCGCTTTCTCTCATTATCGTTGGTAGTTATTATTTAAGGGATTGCCGCCATGGCACGCACGCACAAAATTGAGGACTATCGTAATTTCGGCATCATGGCTCATATTGATGCGGGTAAGACGACGACTACAGAGCGGGTCCTCTATTATACTGGTAAAAGCCATAAGATTGGTGAAGTCCATGATGGCGCTGCGACCATGGACTGGATGGAGCAAGAGCAAGAGCGCGGGATTACGATTACATCTGCTGCGACTACGTGCTTTTGGAATGATCACCGTCTGAATATTATTGATACACCTGGGCATGTGGATTTCACTATTGAGGTTGAACGTTCACTGCGTGTGCTTGACGGTGCTGTTGCTCTTCTGGATGCGAATGCCGGTGTTGAGCCTCAAACTGAGACAGTTTGGCGTCAGGGCGACAAATACAACGTCCCTCGTATGTTTTTTATCAATAAGATGGATAAACTTGGCGCGGATTTCTATAATTCTGTTGATACCATTCATGATCG
>CAZGVP010000260.1:0-4633 GCA_964529135.1 uncultured Caulobacterales bacterium
TGAACGTCTAGAGTTCCTTGTATATACGCAATATACCGCGTTGTAACACATTCCCCTCACACTTACACATCTCCTCAAATCTTCCCCTGTGGATGCCATCATCATGGTATTATAGTGCTTTATACTTGATTGATGAAACCGGGATCATTGGCACCCTGGCAGGATTGACTGTCGATCCCTTGTTATAAGTCAGACTTCTGCCTGGTTAATACGATTAAAGCCCTAAAAAATTTTCCGCGAGACAATGAATTTACCACCTTTTTGGCATTGCTTTTGCTAGGTTAATGGAAGGTTAACATCAAGGGTTAATTTCGTGTATCAACACGGTATGGTTTGGGGACGAGGATTAAATGATAAAAATCTCTTTGATAATAGTAACACTGATTTTAAACAGTTTGGCTTTCTCAGCCTCTGCAGACAATCGCGACATTTACACGGCCTATCCACTGCTCGGTGACAACGAACCATTTTCTTATCCTGATAAACGTGTGAGTACAGTGATTGAGAAGGGTCTAGTGCGTGAATTAATTATACAATGCACAAAAGAAACCGAAGGCATTATGGTTCATGATCACATTAGTAGCGTGTTTTGCGATTCCAACAATGAATGCCACAGCACTTTGCGCGCAGCGATTAACGCCACTTGTAAGTAGGTAATACAAAGCTTCCCTCACCAATCATTCACTGTCTATCCGTTCTACCACTAATATCCTCGCCTCCCCTTTTGGATGAGCGACATGTTCTTCACCATCTTCAACAGTTAATGCGTCTCCGTTTTCCAGCGTAATGATTTTCTCAACACCCGCTTCGCGATAATGCATATCAACTACGCCATCGATCACCATAAACACTTCGCGTCCTGTATTGATGTGCCATCGATAGGGTTGATCGGTCCAGTGTACTTTCACAGCCACCTCTCCGAAACTAGCCAACAATTGTTGGTCCCAAGTTTTTTTTGCTGTGAATGCTTTTGTGTGTATTAGTTTCATTCTATTTTTTTCTCAATAAAACTTCACTAACTGGCTTTTCAGCAGCTTCGATTTCTTCTATCGCAAACTCGAATAATTCACTCAACTTAGACAGCTCTTGCTTGTAATCTGTATCGCAATTATGTCGGGTGAGTAACTGTTTTTTTCCATTTTCAACAATTTCGACAAAAAATGTTGTGCCATCTGTACAACCATTTTCAGATTCAGAAAATTGACTTGTACCTCTATATTTATTCCTGATCATAGAGAATTTTACATCAAAAATATCATCTGCGATTACTTTTAAATAGTAATCTTTAATAAGCTTCTCATGTGAGACACGACCAATCCATGGTTTCTTTTTCTCCCCTTCCTCAAATACCTCATATGAATGCATGTATGACTTGATCCTTAGCTCTATTGCAGGGTCAATTATACTTGTTACAAATTCTAATTCAGTAAACTCTCTTAGAGGTGCTTTTTCTATGACGATTAATAATGGATCATTAAATGAAGGCTGGACCAGAAATGTAACTTTTTTATGGGCATGGCTATAAACCTCAACATCTTCATCAAAATTTTTTAAAAGCAGTGCAAACCATGACTGATGAAATTTCTCATCTTGCGGAATTAAAGGCACTTCTCTTTCATAGGGTTGATCTGAAACGCAACCACTCAGAAAAATAACGCTTAATAAAAATACATGTTTAAAGAAAACCATCTCACTACCCCACCAACTTCTTCATAATCGCCTTTTGCACATGCAAACGGTTTTCCGCTTCTTCATAAGCAATACACTGATCACTATCAAAAACAGCATCTGTCATTTTCACGTTACGGCGCATTGGCAGGCAGTGGGAGACTAGTGCATTATTGGTTTTTGCCATCTTCTCTTCATCAACAATAAAATGTTTAAATTGATCACGAATATTTTTTTCTGGTTCCCAATTGCCAAAATAAGGAAGCGCGCCCCAGCTTTTTGCATAGACCACTTCCGCCCCATCATAAGCTTCATCAATATCGTGCGAAATAGTCAGTGCATTATTATGAGCGCCAGCATCTTTTGAAGCTTGCTCAATATAACGCTCATCAAGAATGTAATCTTGGGTCGGGCAAAGTAGTGTCGGCTTCATTCCAAACTTTGCGGCAATCATTAACGCGGAATTGGCTACCGCCGTGTTGAGAGGCTTGGGATGATAGGTCCAGGTCAGCACAAATTTCTTGCCGTCAAGCGACCCTAACTTTTCCTGAAGCGTCATGATATGCGCCATCTCCTGACAAGGATGGGTGATAGTTTCCATATTCACCACAGGCACGTCGGCATGCTCAGCAAAAGCATTTAGAATTTTATCTTTGCGATCTTCCTGCCAGTCTACAAATTTCGGAAACGCACGAATACCAATCATATCGCAATAACGCGACAGTACTTTGGCGGCCTCTTTTGCGTGCTCTTCTGCGTCCCCGTCCATGACAACGCCATCCTCAAACTCTAATGGCCACATCCCTCCTGATGGCGACAACACCACGGCATGCCCACTCAGTTGTTGCGCACCAACATCGAAGGAAGTGCGTGTACGTAAAGAATTGTTCAAAAATAAAAGAGCAATGGTTTTATCTTTCAAGGCATCCCCATAAGGAGTTTCTTTAAGCGCACGTGCATCATCAATCATGACCTGCAAGTCGAAGCGCGACCAATCACTGGTATTCAGGAAGTGTTTCATATTCTGGTTCCATAGTTTTGATAGGTATCTTCAGGCTTTGATATAGAATTGGTCTTACCGGGGGGCTAACATACTGCCAAGCCCATCATGCTGAAGCTTATTCTTGAAACCAAACAGAAGGTGATATAGCCAATAAAACATGACAATCTTAACCCACCGGTTAGCGCAATTATCGGATCAACCGGCCATCATCACCCTCATGCAAGCCTCCATTGAGGTCAACATGCGAGAATTTCTGTCGGAAGAAGAAATTCATGCTGCCAAAGAAACTATGGGTATCGACACTAGCCTGATTGAAGATCAAACCTATTTCTTGATTGAAACTGTCCATAAAGGAGAGCAGGTTCTTGTCGGGTGTGGGGGCTGGGGAAAACGTCGAACTCTTTATGGCGGAGATCACACAAGCGGTCGCGACGATAATTTCAGCAATCCCGCCACCGAACCCGCCCGAATTCGCGCCATGTACACCCATCCTGACTGGATTCGCAAAGGGATTGGCAGCCTATTGCTTGATCTCGGCGAAAACGCAGCCCGAGAAGCCGGGTTTAAATCTATAGAACTTGGCTCAACCGTCCCTGGCGAACCTCTTTATATAGCGCGTGGTTATACAGAATTTGACCGCGACCATCATGTTGGCCAAAATGGGCTTGGAAACACAGTTATCCACATGCGCAAGCCGCTATGATCACATTCACGAACCCTACAATCATTTATAATCATTGAATAAATTTATACCTGCGGTTTTTCGTCGAAATCCAATTACGATGCGAATCACGGGGTGACAAGGCATGCAAAACAGGAATAGTTTCCAAAAGGTAAACGGGCATGATATCTTTCATAAAAATGCCATGATATCCGGGTTGATGCGTACCTTCTATTTGCCGCCTTATCGGCAGTAAGAGAGGCAGTCGTAATACGGGTTTTTGCACAACGCATCGATCAGGCGCATCAGCAGACGCGTAGATCAGGAAAGAACAAACGGAACAGGTAATGGATAACAAGACAATCCAGCCAGCTATTACGCCCAAGGAGGCACAACGCCCGGAAACCTTTTCGCCCGAAGACACAAATGCGTTGACTAAATATGTTCGCCAGCTTTCGCCCAAGCGCCTGGCAATTCTGACTGGATTGTTCCTGGCTGCTGTGGCGGCATTGCTCATGATGAAAATGGGCGCAGAAGATAAAAGCAGACGCACAGAAGCAGAACTAAGGCTCAACAGGACAGTTCAGCTTGGCTCATCAAGTATGAATATCGATATCATGACTGGTCTTGCCCCCGGGCAAACACTCGGATCGGATCTGCCTCCCGGTGCCATGGTTACTTTTTATCATCTTTCCTCCAATGGTAAAATTCTGGCCGTTGCTGGGCGCAATGACGCGGTAACACTCGATCCACTCACCATCGCAACACTTCCTCTCGACAGTTCAGGAAACCTCATTCTTGAATTTGCACGCAATCCACTCGCCGCCAGTTGGCAGCCCTTAGACAATGGAGAACATTTATTAGGGATTACGCCATCACGCGATATGTTTGCTCGCCAACCATTATGGATTGGGTACGCTTTATTATTGGGGGCCATTACGCTTTTATCAGCTTCTCTGATGCGGGCATTCATCCTGCAAAATAATGCTGCCCGCCAAGCTGCTGATGCACTAACCGGCTATATTCGGGTCAATGATGCGCTTACCAGCGGGCGCTGTTGTCCATGGTATTATAACGAAATCGCGCGCAAGGTTATGCTCTCTCGGTCACTCCTGGAACCGCTAGGACTCGGCGCGCGAGACCGCTATTTCTCCTTGCAAGAATTAACAACCTTAATCCACCCAAAAGATCTACGCGCCGGGCTGGGGGTCATCACCGGAGAACACAAGTTCGATGCTAATGAAATAAGCGCGGAAGCAATTGCCAGGCTTCGCAGGAGCGGCGGCGGTTGGTCAAAAATA
>CAZGVP010000261.1:0-4607 GCA_964529135.1 uncultured Caulobacterales bacterium
CAGCTCCTATGATTATGGGCGCCCTTGGCAAAGCAAAAAAAGAGCAAGGATTTGATGCTGGTGCGCTGGCGGGCCTGCTCGGCCAGGAAACTCAAGCCGCGAAATCTGCATTGCCAGGTAATCTTGGTATGCTAACTGGGTTCCTCGACGCAGATGGCGATGGCGATTTCAAGGATGATTTGGTGGAAGGCGTTGGCAAGAAAATCCTTGGCAGCCTTTTCGGCCGTAAGTAATATTTATCATCAGCAAAAGGAGGGATAGATGAATCTATTCAAATTTGTAAAAAACGCAGGTGAAAAACTAAGTGGTTCCGTTGCCGGTGCAGCTGAAGCAATCAAAGATCGTGTAACTGGCAATAAAATCGACGTGAAAGATTTGGACGTTGCTCATCAGGGCGAGAAAGTCATCCTGAAGGGAACAGCCAAGACACAAGAAGAAGCGGAAAAAGCAATTATCGCTGCAGGCAACAATGCTGGTGTCGCTGAGGTAGAAAGCCACATCGTTGTGGAAGAAGCCGCACCACAATCAACTTTCTATACGGTTGTATCTGGCGATAGCCTTTCCAAGATTGCCAAGGCTCAGTATGGTAATGCGATGAAATATCCTGTAATTTTTGAAGCCAACAAGCCCATGTTGTCCGATCCGGATAAAATATACCCCGGTCAGGTACTGCGTATTCCACCACAGTAAATTGTTGAAAAATAAATAACCAATAAAGCATGCAAAACGACGGGGAGACCCGTCGTTTTTTTTAACGCTTGCGCTTCTGCCTCCTGGAATTTTGCCTATCTTTACGGTCTCTTTCACCAAGCTCAATCAACATCCCTTCGCGTAAACCCCTGTCTGCAACACGAACACGATCTGAAGGCCATTCCATCATAATAGCTTCCAGGATTGCACATCCACATACAACAAGGTCTGCACGCTCACGGCCAATACACGGTTGGTTTGCCCGAGTTTCAAAATTCATGGCGCGCAGCTCTTCGCTGACCTCAGAAATGCATTCAGCACTCAACCATAAACCATCCACATCCATCCGGCGATATCGCTCCAGCTTCAGATGTACACCTGCAATAGATGTCACCGTACCTGATGTCCCTAACAGATGAGCTTGCCCCGACTCAAAAATTCCTTTCAAATTCGCCTCGTCACCAATCGCTCGCACGGCTTCACGCACTTGTGCAACTATTGCATCATATGTTTTACGATTGATCTCTCTCCCATCCCAATGCTCAGCAAGGCTGACAACACCAAATGGCAATGAAGACCATGCCACTATTTCTGATTCCGGAATGGCCTCTTCACTATCTGAGCGTCCCTGCAGGTTTTTGTTGGGTTTCAACCGTATCCAGGAAATTTCTGTTGATCCGCCACCAATATCAAAAACCAAAACTGCTTTTGCTGCAGAATCAAACAAATCTTTACACCCCAACATAGCCAGGCGTGCTTCTTCCTGCGTATTGATTATTTCCAGTGAAAGCCCGGTTTCAGATTTCACTCGGTCCAGAAAACTTTTTCCATTTTCTGCCCCCCTGCATGCCTGTGTCGCAACCAAACGCATATGGGAAACCCCACGATAGCGAATTTTTTCAGCACACACAGATAAAACTTCAATTGTTCGATCCATTGCAGCATCAGATAGTTTACCCGTACGGGAAAGGTTTTCCCCTAACCTGACAATTCTCGAAAATGCATCAACAATTCTCATTGATTTGCCGCGCGGAGAGGCAATGAGCAGCCGGCAATTATTCG
Organism: uncultured Caulobacterales bacterium; assembly: GCA_964529135.1. Taxonomy (GTDB): domain Bacteria; phylum Pseudomonadota; class Alphaproteobacteria; order Caulobacterales; family Parvularculaceae; genus CALLPQ01. Next base: position 1,753 of record CAZGVP010000261.1, read on the forward strand.
TACCAAGATCAAGAGCGGCATAACGCGATACTGGGCGACGACTATATTTAGACCGAGCACCATTCGTTGAATGTTTACCAGGTTTATTTTTTTTATTTGCGCTTACTCTATTCTCATTTCGTCCATCGCGGTTAGATGTACCACTAGCTTCACCCTTATCGGAGTTATCACGAGAGGGTCCAGAATTAACATTAATGGCAGGGGAAATTTTAGGGGGAGATTTAGGGGGCTTTACTGCGCCACCATCATTACTGGAATTCACTGTTTGCGTCCTCGCTTATGGCACTAACTTGGCCTGGAGCCAAGACTAAACGAGCCAAACAGATAAAGGCAAGTACCCACAATAATATTCAGTGAAATTAAACAAAAAAATATGCTTGGCCATCAAAGCTTGCTGACTTTTCCACTACTACCATCAAAACATTTCCTTACAGTTTTTTACCATAAACGGCTAAGGCTCAACTGAAATGATTGTTCAACGGCCTGCCCCCTTTCCCCTTGCTCCCCATCATTGGCAATACCTCCAATACAATCAATTCCGAAGGCAATTAAGCAAAGTAAAACAAGGGCAACAATCAATTGTAACCAGAAATAAGCTGGCGGAAAAGACCGTGCCTTTTCTCTCTCATCCTCCATGATACATCTCTCCTGTTAACACCATGCATAGCGCTGGTGAGTTTTGTTTCGGATAAAGCGTTTAGGAAATTAAGCTTGTCTTAGCTGTTCTTTTCGAGATCGTTAAAAGCCTTGCGCAAACCATACTCGTTTGACGTCACGAGAGTTTCCATATCACTGATACGAGCATCAAGGGCACGGAACCTGTGCTTGAGTTCAGAAAATGTCGCTCTTGGGCGCGTTGAGAATGTCCGCCAAAACCGTTCTTCTTCTGGTGATTCATACGCTGGCATTTTTTGCCCAGCAGGTTTCATCAATATAGCTGCGCCAATATAAGCAAACAGGTTCACCGGGAACATAAAAAACGAAGCTAGTACCCACCCAATACGCAACCACGTAACATTCCAACCATAATATGCTGCAATCCCACCGCACACCCCGGCAAATTTACGATCGACAAGCGAGCGACGAAGCTTGATCTGATTTGGACCCGGCCCAGGCTCACCTGCATGAAAAGCATATCCGTCACGCTGGCGTCCATTTCCATAATAATGATGGTGATGATGATGATGTTTACGCATTTGGACGCTCTCCATAATGGTCACGCCAGTCAGGCGATTCCTTATCCAAAATTGTTTCTAAAGCTTCGACCCGGCGCTCTAACCGTTGAGCCGTCTTCCATAAATCATCAACGAGACGTTCATCATCTGTCGATAGAGATTTTGTCTTCCGCCATTCGGTTACATAATGCATAATCGTTGCAGGAAATGCCAAAAACAGGATGGCAATAATCGCAATTATAAATGGTCCTTCTTCCATTATTACGCCCCATAGCCTTTCTCCGGTGCGAACCGGTTTGATATTGTTTCAGTATACTAGCGCTGACGATCAGCCACACGTCGCTTCATTGTCGCCAATTCTTCATTCAAACTATCTTCAGATTCCAGCTCTGCAAATTCTTGTTCAAGTGTTCTTGGTTGCCCCATCACCCAACTTTCCGCCTCACCTTCAAGGTCATCAATCCGGCGTTCATAACGGTCAAATCTTGCAAGGGCATCATCAATTCGTCCATCATGAACCTGGCGATTGATACGTACACTGTTACTGGCAGAATGATGACGTAATTCAAGCGAGCGTTGTTTGGCTTTAGCCTCTTTCAATTTGGCTTGAAGCTTTTCCAGGTCTTCATTAGCTTTGGCTGTAGTCTCGGCAATTGCCTCTAGCTCATGATCGAGAAGACCGGTCATTTCCTCAGCCTTGCGTCTTGCTGCTATAGCACCACGAGCCAGATCATCTCTGCCTTTAGCAATTGCAAGCTCAGCCTTGCCTTCCCATTCCGTTGCTCGCTTAGCAAATTCAACCTTCTTACGTTCAACTTCTTTTCGATCCGCAATTGCGCGCGCCGCCCGCGAGCGCACTTCAATAAGCGTATCTTCCATTTCTTGAATAATCAGGCGAACAATTTTCTCCGGGTCTTCAGCCCGATCCAACATCGCATTGAGGTTGGAATTAACAATGTCACTAAGTCTTGAAAAAATTCCCATAGTAATCTCCATTTCGTCATGATGGGGGCCCAACTCAAGAGGGCCAGAAAAATAAGCGTCCTAAAAATCCTGGAGCCTCAAAACAAAATCCCGCCAATAATCAGCCCGAGAATGAATGTTCCCCAAGCAAAGCCGGATCGTGCCTTCAAGGCGCGATCAAATCGGGCATCCCAGTAACTATCTTCGTAGCGATATCTCATGATGGTCTCCTTATTTTTAAAAGGGCTTTAAAGGTCAGCCCGCTGGCAATTAACCTTTCCATTGCGAAACTCATGCCAGTTTGCATTAACTTTTTAACTCATTGTTTTTGCTTGATAATATTTTTAAAATTTTAAAATGAAATATTGTCAAGGTTTTTTATACCTATATAATAGTAAATATAACACATTAAAAATGGTAATTTTTACATATGCTAGAGTCAAACGCGCCTCCGGAAATGATCGGCCAGTCACCGGTTTTTCTTGATGCCCTCTCCAGAGCATCAGCCACAGCTGTACTGGAGCGCCCGGCCTTGATTGCTGGTGAACGTGGAACCGGCAAGGAATTATTAGCTGGCCGACTGCATTACCTGTCCGGGCGTTGGCAGGGCCCCTTTATCAAGGTCAATTGCGCCGCCCTGTCTGAAGAACTGTTGGAAAGTGAATTATTTGGCCATGAAGCAGGAGCATTCACAGGGGCCTCGAAACGCCATCAAGG
>CAZGVP010000262.1:0-4595 GCA_964529135.1 uncultured Caulobacterales bacterium
CGTGTTTGACTGATGTGACGACGGCCGGGCTTGTGTTTGAGCTTGGCGGCCCTACGATTTATTCTTTCCGTGAGTTGATGGAGTTGATGTTGAAGGAAATTCGTAGTCGCAGGTTGTTGTTACCTGTGCCTTTTTTTGCCGCATCCCTGATGGGTTTTGGCGGAGAAATAGTCGGATCATTTCCGTTTATCGAACCTTTCTTGACTCGAGATCAAGTGAAATTGCTAGAAAATGATAATGTGGTCAGCGGTGATGAAAACGGGACTGGTACGATTGCGGATCTTGGTATTACACCCAGATCAGTAGAGGCAATTTTGCCGTCCTATATGCTCCGTTATCGCAAATATGGTCAGTTTTCCGAAGCACCCATAGCGAACGCTTAGGGTTACTTACGGCGAAAAGCATCGAGACTAACAACGTCAGCGCTGCCATCGTCGGTGCTACTATCGTGATTATTATTGCTTTCATCACCGTCGGGTTTCTTTTCAGTATCGTCGCTATCTGTTAATTTTGATACGCTATCGGCATTCTGGCTGTCTTTATCTTGAGTCTGATTGTCTTGTCCGTCCTGTGTGATTGGTAGTACGTCTTCACCATCTTCTTCATGAAAACGTAAACCGAACTTTGCACCTGGGTCAGCAAAGCTGGTCATGGCATCAAAAGGTATCTCAAGCCTGGTTTCTACTCCCTTGAACCAGAGCGTTACTCCAAAGCCGGTATCGGTGACTGTCAGATTCTCAAACTGATGATGTAATACGATGGTCATCCGGGTAGGATAGACATCATGAAGATGGTCGGGAATTGAAACGCCTTCAGCGCCGGTCATGAACTCAATATAAAAATGATGTTCGCCCGGCGTCTCGCCTAGTTCTGCAGTGATTTTCAAAACATCATGAACAACACGTTTCAGTGCGTCTTGCATCAGGCTGTCATAATCCAGTTCAATATCACTCACAGTGTGGGGTCCATATATGTTAAGCTGTTTAAGAATTCAGATAAGATCACCCTTCTATACGCCTGCCGGGTGATCAGGATCAATGGCTATTGAGGCCATTTAGCTTTTTCCGGTTATTGGGGTGTAAGGCAAAGCTTGCAAATTCATAAAGAAAGTGGGGGCTTTTGTTGCCAGGCACCCGCCCATCTCCATTTTTCGGGGGTGCCAAATGGGATAATAGATACACCCAAGTGTGGGATGCTAGGGAAGCTGGAAAGAAAGTGGGGGCTTCTGTTGCCAGGCACCCCCGGGCCCCGCCTGACCTTAGGTGAGGTCAGGACTTAAATATGCGAAATTGCTCAGCTGCTTACGCTGCGAGAGCCATTTCTCCTTCAAAGTTGTCATTTGCAACTATTCAAGGTTAGCCAAATAACGGAGGCAAACCGGGCAAAAACATCGTCTTTAGACGTCCGTCGATCCTATTTCGGCCCCTCCACAATTCCCTAAAATGAATATTAAAGGAAACTCTGGTGGAGCCGCCGGGTACCGCCCCCGGGTCCGATCCGCTTATTACACGCGCACTTTATCACCATAGTCTGCAAGCAGACCTCATAAAAATAGGCGTAATTTGTATAAATGCAATGCCAATTATTAGGGTCGGCAGGTCTGAAGGGGCAATAAAGGCTGAAAAAGCGCTACCGGCGCAGCGTCAACGAAGTATAATAAATTTTGCCATTAAACTGGGGTAGCCAATTGCCATATTGATTGATGGGGATCTGGTGATAAGAAGATTAAAGTATCGGGCGTTTTATCAGTCGTTACTTTTAGTAGTGAATAATTCGAGAATGAGACATTAGTATCTTTTATGGAACCAAAAGATTTTAAAAACTGGCGCCGTAATCTAAAGCTCTCACAAAAAGAGGCTGCGCAAGCGCTTGGCCTGAAACGGCGGATGATTCAGTATTATGAAAAAGGCGAGCGCGATGGAACAACTGTTTTGATTCCGCTGTCAGTGCGGCTTGCCTGTTATGCAATTAGTGAAGGGGTGGTTGATTATAACGGCCCAAATCGCAAAGTAATCATTGCTAGCGACGATAAAGGTAAGAGCAAATCCGGGTCCAAATAAGGTCAGGTTTTTCAATTTTTTTATAGTCTTGTTGAACCGGACAAGTAAGGAAGGACAGTCTTTCGCTCCACTTCGCGTAGAGTGAAACTTGATTCGACTGTGGCTATATTTGGCATACGGAGCATTGTTTCGGACAGGAATGTCTCATACGCAGCAAGGCTGGGAATAACGACGCGAAGAAAATAGTCGAACTTACCTGTAACGAGATAGCATTCCATTACCTCAGAGCGTTTTTGGATAGCTGCTTCAAATTCGCGCAATGTAGTGTCGTCTTCACGTTCCAATTTGACCAGGATAATGACAGTTACATTAATCCCAAGCGCTTCGCGATTGACCTCAGTATGATACCCGCGAATAATGCCGTCTGTTTCAAGGCGTCTTAACCTACGAAGGCAAGGTGTTGGCGATAACCCAACTTTATCAGCTAGTTCAGCGTTGGTGATACGAGCATTTTCTTGCAAATGTCTCAAGATTTTGTGGTCTATGTGGTCAAGCTTCATCGAAAGCACCTGTGTTTTTTGTGACTATTTAGAATTTTCTGCTAAACGTCAAGCCGCTCAAGCGTAAATTTGAACGAAAATATTTGTCGGAACAAGCTAGTCTTGGGTTGAGCAAAATGCTCAACAAGATTCAAAAATATTGATCTAGGAAACGTCATATGAAATTCGAAGACTTAAATGTAGATGGTTGGCATCGTGTTGTGCGTGTGAATGATGATGATAGTGGCCTTGATGCAATTATAAGCGTTCATGATATTTCGCTTGGCCCCTCATGCGGTGGATGCCGGGTTTATCCGTATAAAAGTTTTGAAGAAGGACTGAACGACGCAAAGAACCTTTCTCGTGGTATGACTTATAAAAATGCTATAGGCGGCATTCCGTTTGGGGGAGGCAAGGCGGTAATATTTGCTGATCCTGCGAAAGATAAAACCCCTGCAATGATGCAAGCTATGGGGCGAGCAATCGATGCCCTCGATGGGCTTTATTATACTGCTGAAGACAGCGGCATGAGTGAGAATGATATTTTAGAAATTCGTACACAGACTTCTTATGCAGCTGGTATGGTTGCTGCAGGAAAGGGAGGAAATCCATCTCCATTTACAGCAAAGGGCGTTTGGCGGGGGATGCAAGCGGCATCACGCCACAAGTTTGGCATTGATGATTTTGACGGAGTGCGCGTTGCAATACTTGGCGTAGGTGCGGTGGGCATGGTGCTGGGCGAATATTTGCATAATGCTGGCGCAAAGCTTGTGGTTGCTGATGTGAATAAGCGCGCAGCAGAAGAGGCTTGTCATCGATTTGGTGCTACACCAGTTAGCCCAGAGGAGGCTGCGGGTGCTGATGTTGATATCTTTGCTCCCTGCGCGCTTGGCGGGGCGATTAATGAAGACACGATCGATACGATCCAAGCAAAAATAGTAGCCGGAGCTGCGAATAATCAATTAAAAACTCCTGAAATGGATCAGGCATTGCGAGATCGTGGAATCTTATACGCCCCTGATTACGTTATTAATGCTGCTGGTGTTATCAGTATTGGTTTGGAGATCCTCGGCACATGGAGTGAGGAGGCGTTGAACAATAAGATTGATGCCATTGGTGAAAATTTAGAGAAAATTTTTAAGCAAAGTGAAGTTCAAAATCTTCCGACAGGCATTATTGCAGATCAATTGGCTGCGAACATTATTGCTGAAGGAGTTAACCAAACTCATGGGAGCAAATTAAATGCCTAAGCAAAAAAACGACCCTGTTGTTATCGTTTCAATGGTGAGGACGCCAATTGGTAATTTTCAAGGAGCCTATGAAAGTGTTACAGCTCCGCAATTAGGCGCAAATGCAATTCGTGCAGTCATTGAGCGTTCTGGCGTGACTGGCAATGACATTGATGAAGTGATGATGGGGTGCGTTTTGCCTGCGGGGTTAGGGCAGGCCCCAGCGCGTCAAGCAGCACTTGGCGCGGGGCTTGGTTATGAGACAGGGTGCGTAACCTTGAATAAGGTATGTGGCTCTGGGATGAAAACCCTCATGTTCGCTCATGATTCGGTTATTGCGGGCACCAACAATATTGTAATTGCTGGAGGTATGGAATCCATGACTGGTGCGCCGCATATTTTCCCCAATGGCCGCTCGGGAATACGGTTCGGACACGGTCAAGTGCTTGATCATATGGCGTATGATGGCCTTGAAGATGCTTATGAGCATAAAGGCTCAGCGATGGGCGTGTTTGCTGAAAAATGTGCACGTGAATGGCAGTTCTCTCGTGAGGAGCAAGATGCTTATTCCATACGTTCAGTAGAGCGCGCTCAAACGGCAATTGCCACTGGCGTGTTTGCAGACGAGATTGTTCCGGTTGAAGTTGTGACTCGTCGAGGTAGTGTTGTGGTTGATACGGATGAAAAACCTGGTTTGGTAAAAGCAGAGAAAATTCCACAATTGAGAGCGGCTTTTGAAAAAGATGGTACAGTTACAGCCGGGAATGCATCTGCGATTTCTGATGGAGCTGCAGCGCTCATGGTTATGAGGCAAAGTGAAGCAAAAC
>CAZGVP010000263.1:0-4592 GCA_964529135.1 uncultured Caulobacterales bacterium
TTAATATTGTTATTTTCGAAACTTTAATGTCATTCTATCAGTTTCGCCAATTTCAATCATCTTGGCGCGCAGCTCGGGATCTTCGCCACTGGTGCCTAAAGTTGGCGGTAGTCGCCAAACAAAATCATCATTGGTTGGCTGGTCTTTAGGATTAGCATTGATTTCACTTTGATCAACAAGCTCAAAACCTGCCGCTTCCATGGCAGCTATTACTGTGGAGGTTTTTACGTAACCATTATCACCTTCAGCCCATTTATCGTCATTGGCTTCTGGGGCACGATGTTGAACGATACCGACTATACCACCTGGTTTTAGCAAATCATGAATGTCTTGAAGAGCAGACGTTCTGAAGCCACCCTCCTCTTCGAAACGATTATAATGATGGAATGCCCTGACCATCATCACCGCATCAAGAGTGCCATGCATATCTTCAGTGACATCGCCATGAGCAACAGCACTAACACTAGCGTCACCTTCGCCACGCCATTCTCCAGCCTGTGTTGACCATGTTCCGGCCCAGGCTTTCTTGCCTTCCAGGAATTCTTCAGTGGCAAATCCACCAAATAGAGCCCACATATTAACGGCGTAGTCGATACCAACCACACTGCCGTTTTCGCCAAGATATGGCAGCAGCATCTTAGAATAGTAACCATTACCTGGTAATATATCGGCAACCTTCATGCCGGGCTCAATACCGAAAAATTCAATCGTTTCTTTTGGGTGCCGGTAAGTATAACGAGCTTTTACGTCATCCTCTTGCGCTGCAAGCACCGCATCAAGTGAGCGATCTGTTGTTGAAACAGCCTCGACAGTTTCTTTTGCTGCTTCAGTAACTGCAGTTTCAGCTTCTTTCAGCGTTTCTTCAACAGCCGGCTTTTCTTCCGACTTTGAACAGGCGGCCAGCAAGGCGATCGCACTTGCTGCAAGTATCAGTTTATTCATGTCATACCCCATTGGTGTAAATTCAAACTGAAACCCTTGTACATAAGCCTGTGGGTGCTGTTAAGTCCAACCCCACAGAACTTGCTGTAAATTCATAAAATACTACGCCCTTAATAAACCCTGGGGCCTATTTCATCATGGTATTTCTTCATTTCGCCGTATTTACCGGGCCATATTTGAGTATTTCTTGAATTCTATGCGCGAAATCGCCCGACAATGAACCTCATCGGGGCCATCAGCAATCCGCAAGGTCCGCATATGGGCATAGGTTTGCGCAAGACCGTAATCAGTGGTGACACCGCCGCCGCCATGCGCCTGGATGGCATCATCAAGAACTTTTAACGCAACTCTTGGCGCGGCCACTTTGATCATCGCAATTTCAGCCTGCGCTGCCTTGTTACCAACAGTGTCCATCATCCATGCAGCTTTCAGCGTAAGAAGGCGGGTCATCTCAATATCGATTCGTGCTTCAGCCACACGCTGCTCCCAGATAGAATGTTTAAAGATCGGCTTGCCAAAAGCTTCACGCGTTAAGATGCGTTTGACTAATTTTTCTAACGCTACTTCCGAGGCACCAATAGCGCGCATACAATGATGGATACGGCCAGGGCCAAGCCGACCTTGAGCAATTTCAAAACCGCGGCCTTCACCCAGAATAATATTTTCCTTAGGTACACGGACATTCTCGAGAACAACTTCCATATGTCCATGCGGCGCATCATCATATCCAAACACTGGCAAGTGACGAACAATTTTCACGCCAGGCGTGTTAGCGGGCACCAGGATTTGTGACTGTTGCTTGTGGCGATCTGCACTCTTATCAGTTTTACCCATTACGATGTAAATTTCACATCGTGGATCACCTGCGCCAGATGACCACCATTTACGACCGTTGATTACGTAATGATCACCATCCCGTACAATTTCAGTTTCAATATTGGTTGCATCAGATGAAGCAACCGCAGGCTCGGTCATCAAAAATGCAGAACGGATTTTCCCGTCAAGAAGTGGCTTTAACCATTGTTCCTGCTGTTCTGGAGTGCCGTATTTTGAAAGCACTTCCATATTGCCAGTATCTGGAGCAGCACAGTTAAAAACTTCCGGCGCAATAGCACAACGTCCTGTCATTTCAGCAATAGGGGCATAATCAGCATTAGAAAGCCCAGGACCAAATTTAGGGTCAGGATGAAACATGTTCCACAAGCCTTCAGCCTTTGCCTTGTCTTTCAGCTCTTCAATAACTGGAGGAACTTTCCAGCGTCCCTCAGGACCAAATTCCTGATGCTGGCGCTCATAAGTTTCATTCCCTTCATAAACATGCTCATCCATAAAAGCAGAAACACGTTTTAGATAATCTTCGCAGCGGTCAGAATAGGCAAATTCCATGAGGTAATCCTTTTACGAGGCAAATATTTATGCGCATGATAGCCACGAGAACTAAAAACGAAAGGTTTGATGGCAGTTAGTTTAGGCAAATCAACGACGCTTATCCCGAAAAAACGCCCGTAACATCTCTCCGGCCTTTTTGGCAAATAGCCCCTGAACCAATTCTGGCCGCCAGTGACAAGTAGGTTGTTCAAAAAATTTAGGTCCATGCAAGACGGCCCCGCCTTTCGAATCAGGGGCGGCAATAACCAAACGCGCCACCCGTGCATGGGAAATTGCCCCGGCACACATAGCGCATGGCTCAAGCGTTACATACAGACTAGTTCCGGTAAGGCGGTGGTTCCCTGTCTTCCTTGCGCCCTCACGCAATACATTCATTTCCGCATGACCTGTAGGGTCCGTTGCCAATATGGTCGTATTGCCGGAGGTAGCAATCACTTTGCCTGACCTGTCCACCAGAATAGCACCAATTGGCACTTCTCCAACATCGGCCGCACTGCGTGCAGCATCCATGGCCAAGCTCATATAGGTTTCGTCACTTTCCATAAGAGAGACTATCGCGTAACCGCGTTCATGATGCTAGACCCGCGCGATGACCAAACACTCAAATGACAAAACCACGCACTTCTCAAACACCAAATCCGCAGAGCCTGCCTCTGCCCACCCAGATAGTGAGAGGCCAGCTGGAGAAAGAATTGCAAAATTCCTCGCCCGCGCTGGCATCGCCTCACGCCGCGATGCTGAAAAACTGATCGAGCAAGGGATTGTCACCGTTGATGGCATAACCCTGACCACACCGGCCTTTAAAGTGACCGGGGAAATGGATATACGCGTGGATGGCACACGCATCGGCAAAAAGCAGCCACCGCGTCTGTGGCGCTATAATAAACCCGACGGCCTTGTCACCACCCATAAAGACCCGCAAGGGCGGCGCACGGTATTTGATGCCCTCGCCGGTCGACTACCCCGCGTCATCTCAGTAGGGCGGCTCGACCTCACCACCGAAGGCTTATTACTGCTGACTAATGATGGTGCACTTGCTCGCGCACTTGAGCTGCCATCCACCGGATGGACCAGACGCTACCGCGTGCGCGCCTATGGCCGGGTCAAACAATCACAACTGGATGAATTAAAACATGGTATTACCGTTGAAGGCATCGACTATGGGCCGATCCGCGCCCACCTCGACACCACACAAGGCGGGAATGTCTGGATCACCATGTCGATCAATGAAGGCAAAAATCGCGAAATACGCCAAATCTGTCGCCATATGGACCTGCACGTTAACCGCTTGATTCGCACTGCCTACGGACCATTTCAACTGGGCAAACTTTTCAAAGATACAATCGAAGAAGTTCCCGGCAAACAGATGAAAGAACAATTGGGCAAGAAAATTTGTAAGGAAATTGGGCTGACGTAATGACCAATATCATCAATTTCAACAAAGCTCGCAAAACAAAAGCCCGCGCTGACAAAGAACAATGCGCGGAAGAAAACCGGACCAAATTTGGACGCACGAAAGCTGAGAAATCAGCAGACCACACCGTCAGGAACAAGCAGCGTCAGCATAGTGATAGTCACAAAATCGAAAAAGATTCTGATTAATTGGTCTGATATAGTCAGGTTCAATAACGTTTGACAGTTTCAAAATCGCGCCCGGGCCGGAATGCTTCCAGCCGTTCAACCACAATATCATTGATCACCTCATGTGCGGTTAGTTGCCCGGCAATTGGCGCAAGCGTGACACCGCTATGCATGATCGCAAGATAAACATCACGGCGCTCTGGCGAAAACCCTAAAACCGGATGCCCATCAAGGGGCAAAGGGCGCCAACCAATAAAAACATCGTCAACATTAACACCGGCCATTCCGGGTACATATTTTGTTGCAATACTCAGCATTCGGGCGGCATGTTGCACTGCCATATCGGGCGAAGGGAATGTATTAGGACGACCTTCAAGGCGCATGTCATGAGCCTGATCATCTGGCGCACCATCCTGCTCACCCATCACAATGCGCCCATCCTCCCTTTGGTGCAGGTGAATACCCGACGCAACGATAATACGGTTCAGCAATTTTGGCATCGGTGCTGTGATCGCAATAATCCCCGGCGTTGAGCGTTGGGGCACATCCACGCCGGCTATAATTTTGGGTGTTGCCGGGTCCGCACCCGTTGCCAGCACCACCCTGTCCGCCGGAATAGTGCCAAGGCTGGTTTCCACTGAGTGCAAACGATTACCTGACAAGCTAATATCCAGGAGTTT
>CAZGVP010000264.1:0-4584 GCA_964529135.1 uncultured Caulobacterales bacterium
GTATCGATTAAAGCTGGTCATAAAATTTTGGCAGAAGGGCTTATAGGCCGAAACGGAGATCGAATGGCAGTGCGCCTTGCAACAGCTATTCAACATAAGGTTGAAGGGCAGATGTCATGACAATGGAATTGATCATAGAGTGTATTTTAATGGTGTTGTTGATAGCAGCATGCGGGTTTGCCGGAATACTTGCTCATCGGTTGCGCAAACTACGTGCGGGACAAGAAGAACTTGTCGCGATGATAGAACGGTTTGATATTTCAGCAACTACAGCTCGGGAAAACCTTGATACAATTAAAGCAAATCATAAGGACATTGAACGAGACTTGCACAGACTCGTAGCCAGAGCTACCGGTCTTGTGACGGATCTGTCTGTTATGGTGAATGCTGGCGATAATGTTGCTGGTAGATTAGAAGGCGCAGTAGATGAAGTTCGCCTTATCGGCATGAAAAAGACAAGTAACAAACCTTCTGCACGGGACAGGTTATGACCGTATCAAGATCAACTAAATCTAGCCCGCAATTTTTGCTATTTATAATTTTGATGGTGGTGGGGCTTATTATACTAAAAATCGCCAACATCTGGGTTGGAATATCCCCTGCGGATGCATCTATTTTTTTTGGTGGGAAGAAGGTTTCTGTAAGTGATGAAAAAAAACTCATCGATAGTACTCTTAATATTGATGAATTTTCGAAGAATGTTGAGGGGGATGTGTTTGCACAGCCGGGGTTATCACCTGAGGCAAGAGGGTCACAGGCACGAATATTGGAAAGGCTGGGTGAGCGGCATAAAGAGCTTGATGAACGGGAAACTTCTCTTGATTTACGTGAAGATTTAATGATAGCAGCGGAAGTTAAACTGGAAGAACGCTTTGCTGATTTTCAAACAAAAAAAGCTATTCTTGAAGCTCTTGAAGAACGCAGAAATGCTGCCAAGAATGAGCAATTACAAAATTTGGTTAGCGCTTATGAACGAATGAAACCGCGAGAGGCTGCTCGGATTTTTGAAGTTCTTGAGGACGATTTATTGGTATCTGTTGCTACTGACATGCGCACTCAAGCCCTTTCTGGAGTTCTTGCGGAGATGACTTCTGAGCGTGCGCGTGAACTGACTCGCCTGATGGCAAACCTGAATAATGATCGGGATGAGAAGACCATATCAAATGAATAGTCAGTATACATCTATTAACAATATCGATTTGATGAATGCATTTTTGTTTTTGATGAAAACGTTGATTGTAATTGGATTTTTTGTTTTTGCTAGGATTGGCTCTGTAGAAGCACAAATCGGGTTGAGCGATGGTTTTGATAATAGTGTCTCATATGAAAATTATGACGGCACAGAAGTTGATTTTAATAGCACTGTAAATGGCTTGTCGGAAAGAAAGTTCTCTCAAGCTAATCCCACGCAGGTGCGCACTACAGATCAACCCTCAAATGCCTTATCTTTGACAGCCCCTAAAGCTGGATTTCCGGATTTTAAAGGAGCCCGTCAAAGTGTAAGTTCAGGCGGATTTTTAACTGCTGAGAAAAGATTGCTTAGTGCGTTTGGTAGCGTCACGATAGATGCTGTCACTCATCTTAATGCTGAATTAGCAGTTCTATATAGTGCGCATGGATACTACCATGAAGCGTTACACTATATTGACGATGCCGTCTCAAAGGCGGGGAAGGAAACAACTCTACAAGCTTCACTCGCCGGATTGCGATTATTAATTCTGTATAAGATGGGGCGATTTCAGGATGTTGTTGATGAAGAATTTTTGCCAGATATGCATTTTGCTTCTCCATTAAGGGTTATGGCGCTATCGCAGCTTGGCCGGTATGATGAGGCGAACGCTTTTCTTGAGTCACTTGGTGAAATACCTTCAGTGCTGCCCAGTATAAAAGATGAGTTTTATGTGCAGATTGCTACTGTTTCTCTCGCTCTTGGTTTGTTGGATGAAGCGCGGGCCGCGTTGGGTCGTATAGAACCTACATCTGCGTCACAAAACGTGCAACTTACTGAACGCTATTTGCAAGGGCAGATAAATTTTCAAGAGTTACTCATCCTTGAAACTGATGATAAACAAAGAGAAAGGGACGCGCTTTCTCAATTGGTCAAATTACCGATGCCGTACGGTGGTTTAGCGGCTATAGAACGCGTCAATTATGATGTGAAATCAGGGTTGCTCTCTCTTAAGGAAGCAAGACAGAAACTTGAAATTATTGGTTTGACTTGGCATGGCGGTATTTTTGAGCGTCATTTGCGGTTTGCAACGGCTGAGTTGGCTCAAGCTGAAGGAGATATGGTTACGGCATTTAGGGAATACCGTGATTTGATATCTCTTGCGCCTGATACTGCATATGCAAAAATGGCTTATGATCAGTTACAAATTATGATGGCTGCATTGTTTGCGAACGACGATGAGACAGCAGTTCTTGTCGCCACTAGATTATTCTATGATAATGTAGACTTGTTGGCCCCTGGCAGAGCCGGGGATATGCAAATTCGAAACGTTACTGAAAAACTTGTCACTCTTGATTTGCTTGATGAAGCCGGGGAGTTGTTGGAACATCAAGTTTTTAAGAGATTGCGGGGCGTTGAGCGTAGCCTTGTTGGCGTTGATCTTGCGAACATTTATTTAAGTGACCATAAACCAGAAGAAGCCCTACGTGTTATTCGTTCAACAAGGATAACAGGACTATCTGAAGAGTTGCGGACAGAGCGCCGCTTTATTGAAGCATCTGGGTTATGGAAAACTGGTCAGCATGGTCGTGCTCTGGCAAGGCTCGATTTAGCTGGCGATCAAACTCTTAACGAGGAAACTATTTACCTTCGGGCAATGATTGAACTGGATATGGGCAACTTTAAGGCTGGTGGGCAAACCTTGTTCGATCTTGTTGTGGAAAATTTAAAAAATGGCGACCCGTTGATGAAACGAGACGAAGAGATAGTCCTTAAGGCTGTATCAGCATATGTTCGATCCGAGGATGTTGCTCGGTTAGAGACCGTCCGATCACTTATGATGGAAAACTATTCTGAACATCCCGTCTCCAAAGTGGTTAGTGTTTTATCGGGAGATACCGATCCTGATATGTTTTTTGTGGCTTACCGAAATTGGTTAGTTACAAATGGACATCCAGACAATACCCAGCTTGGTTTTTAAATTTAAACATCAGTGGTTGACCGTAGCATCCATGCTGCTTTTTCATGAGCTTGCACAAGCGCAGTAATGAGATCAGTTGTTGCGGCATCACCTGCTTTTTTTGCGATAGTTAAATTTTTTCGTGCACGCTTTATGAGTGTTTCATTGTCCGCCAGAACTATTCGAACCATATCGCTGCCTTAGGGTGTGTGTTCTGAAGATGGGATAGAGGATAGTTCTGCTAGATTATTTCTATTTGTAGAGGTAAAAACACCAAGGGCGCAAATGTGTTCGGCGATCTCATGAAGAGCAGCCCAGATTCCATGATACTGTCCCTCGAATAAGGTGTGCAGGGATTGAAAATATGGTCCTGTGACATTCCGATGATAACCGTGTATTTTCATGTAAACGGAATATGTGTAAGCAAATAGAATACTAAATCTATCTGCTGTATCGCAGCGGGCATTATCATCGAGTCCGATGTTGAGTCCTGACCATTATTATCTTCATTCGGGCTTTAATCGCCTTGTCCAATGACGGAGATATAACATTGGCAATTCATTGATTAAATGAATAATATTAATTTATTTATGCTAAAAATTCAATAAATAAAATAAAGACTATCGCAAGCTATCAGCAAATTGTTGAATTCGCTCACATGCATCCTTCAATAGAGCATCGCTTGTAGCATAAGAGATGCGGAAAGCTGGCCCTGATCCGAAGGCCTCCCCAAACACAACCGCGACCCCTTGTTCTTCGAGTAAGGTGGTTGCAAAATCTTCATCGTTTTTAATCAGAGTCCCAGACATTGTTCTTTTGCCGATAATATCAGCACAAGACGGATATACATAAAAAGCACCTTGCGGGGTTGGGCAGTGTATTCCTTTGGCATTATTCAGCATGGTAACAACCATATCGCGACGTCTTTTGAAAGCTTCGTTACGTTGTTCAAGGAATGAGTGATCGCCATTGAGAGCAGCCACCACAGCCCATTGGCTTATGGAACAGGGATTTGAAGTTGATTGCGACATCACCTTTCCCATGGCGCGAATTAATTTTTCCGGGCCAGCAGCATACCCGATCCGCCAACCTGTCATGGCATATGCTTTTGAGGCTCCGTTCATTGTCAGGATTCGCTCATATAGCGCAGGTTCTACTTGCGCTGGTGTCGCAAATTTGAAATCGTTATAAACGATGTGCTCATACATATCGTCGGTTAGAACCATGATTTGTGGGTGGCGCAGGAGAACGTCTGTCAGTGCTTTTATATGATCTCTTGTGTAAGCTGCTCCCGTTGGGTTGGACGGAGAATTGAATATAAACCATCTTGTATGAGGAGTGATTGCATTTTCAAGTTCGTCTGCTTGCAGAATATAATTATTTTCCGGGCTGGTATGAGCAATAACAGGCTTGCCGCCAGCAAGTCGCACCATATCCGGATAAGATACCCAATAGG
>CAZGVP010000265.1:0-4563 GCA_964529135.1 uncultured Caulobacterales bacterium
CGGTATTCATATTCTAGGAAAAATTCTGTCTCCCAAAATGAACGGCGACCCCGTTCCCATCGAGGTTCAAATTCGTTCAATATTTGAAGATGTTTGGGCGGAAATCTCTCACAACCTCTACGAAATTACTAGAATGTTCGAGTCTGATTCAAATTTAATCAGTCCTCTGATTAATTCGCATATGCAGGTTTTGAAAAACATTTTAGATGCATCGGGGAATTATACTGATCTGATTCAAGATGAAGTGCAAGAAAGCATTCGAAAAGCCGCCTCTGAAATATCTGCGAACCCAGATCGCTCAGACCTCAGTACACAGGACGATGTTCAGGAAGCTTTTAAGCATATGAATGTCGATGCGGATGCAGCGGAGCGCTTTTTTGAATTGCTAGAGTTCAAGAAGGAGTTGGATACAGCGCTTCAATCGAGGTCTCCGGGACGGCATGGTATTGAATATTATGGCGCAGCAGAGAGATTTTATAGTCTTTATAGTGAACAAGCGGAAGCGGGTTTTTTGCGCGGCGATGGCGCGTTGAACGAAAGCCAAATGGCCTATTTCTATTATTTGAGGATGGAAGAGGCGTTGTGCCGATTAATGCTTAACGTTGAGGAGGAAATTGAAAGCGCAATCGACATTTATGTGGAATTGATGCCAGTATTCCCAGAATCAGCCACTTTATACTTTCGACTTGCGCAAGCCTACGTTCAACTCGGAAGGTTCGACGAAGCTATTAATAACTATGTGAAAAGTGGGGAACTTGTCAGTAAACTGAAAGACCTTCCCAAAGAAGAAAGATACATAAACCTCACAAACACCCAGAAAACCTATTTGCTAGGAAATTGGGCACGACTGCTGGGGTTTGCATATTGGCGCCGCAGTACTAGTTTGTTGGAGAGTGAGCCTGGGAATGAAACAGAAATAGTCATCGGATTTCGAAACGCATATGAATGCGCAAAAAGTGGATTAGATCATGATCTTTCTCAGGATGACCGATCTCGCTTGTTAAACAGCACTGTCTATTTCGGCGCAGAATTGTTTTTAAACGATCATTCTGAGTCAAAAAAGCGGCGTGCAGAATTTGCCGAACTGGTTAGTGAGTTTTCAGACATGGTGGATACGGATGATAAAAATAACATCAAATCAATTGATACTCTTTGCTTTGCTCTTTCCGTCTTGGGCCTGCGTGAGGAGGCAAAAAATGTCGCGCTCAGGATTTTGGATATTATTGTGGAAATTCAAGACGACGAAAACTTCATTTCTGGTTCGAAGATTTTCTCGTCTAAAATGCAAAGGAATATTATACTGCGACGCGCCGTGAATGTGTCAAAAGGCAGAGAGTTGCCGGGGTATTTCCCAATAACGTGACTTAAACAAGCCATATTCAACTATTATGTATATCGTGCGATGAATGGCACTGATTTTGCGATAAATGAGGGTAATGTGGCAAAAATGAGACTAGACTTTTTGTGGTTGACCCTGATAAACGAATTGTTAGTAGATTTTCATTACCACTGTATATACATCATGGGGGAGCAAAGAATGGTAAAACGCGGTAAGGACATGGCTTTGACATTTTACTGGCCCGATGGTGACGACTAGAATATATAAGATTTCTCTTCTGTTTACGTCAAATTTTCACACCAAAATCCAGCACTTGAAACTCCGCACGGGCAGGCTGTACATGTTCTTTGCGGACTATCTCGGTGTCGCCTTCAGCGCATGCATGTATGCGCTCACTCGCAAAGTATCATATCATCTCACACCTGCCTCCGCAGCCCCTTGCTATAGTCAAGAAACGACGCCATATTCGGACTGTAGAACCGGCGAGATTTCTCCCGCCGGCTCGTTTTGTTGCGGGGACTGTCCGCTCTTAGAGCGACTTTAACCCCTCTGCGAATCTAGGCGATTTTAGGTCCCCTAGACCCGGTAGCCCTCAGGTGCCAGCCTGAGGGTTTTCCTTATCTGCCAAGCCATATTGCTGTGCAGATTGTACGTTGTAGCCTTGAGCTAGGTTACAGGCGTGTCTGGTTAATGCTGGTTTTCTGATGGGTATTGCCCATAGCATTCCATCTTTTCTTTCAATGGCGCCGTCTTTGTTCAATCTGGTTAATTGAGGTGATAGGCTTTCTCGTTTTACTGTTCTTTGAAAACGCCGGTGGAGCTCTGTTTGAATTTCAGTAGCCTTCATTCCGGTGGTGCTATTGCTTAGCACTTTCAAGATTTGATCCTTAATAGTTTCAGAGATTTTCTTGCTGCCGCTCGCATTCGCGGCGCTGTCATTAACTTCAACAGTAGCCTGAAATACGCTGATTTGGCGAAGTTCTGACTTCAGTCCGGACAAAGTTGATTCCAGCCTAGCGATCTCAGACTGGAGTTTTTCTCTTCGCTCAGGGATATATTCGTAGAGTGTTTTCATAATGACGCTTGATTGAGATGAGTCTCAGGGGCCGACAAGAATAAAAACTCAAAAAAACTCAATTGTGGAAAACTTTATTATACGGGCGTTTTAGGCATTATTCGTCAGTGACCAGACTTTATAGCCATCAGTATGGCCAACCTCCTGAACAAAGCCTTGTGCTTTCAGCGTATTGATACACGCGCCCACTCGCTGGCGCAGAATGACAAATGTGGATTCGTCAGGCTCTAGGCCCCTGTCCTTTATCCAAGCTTGGGTGATGTCACGGCTAGATAGGGGCTGGTCTGCCTCCCTGAATTGACCCAGCACAAAACGCTTCATTTGCCCCTTGGGTGCGCGGTGCTTTGTGGCATACCGATTTAACCGAATGCGCTCGATATCTGCGTCTGGGTCGAATAACCGGATGCTGGCGTCCAGATGATCAATGTCGCACAGCACCTGCTTTGCTTCTTTGATTAGCTTATTGTGGAGGGTAGCCAGCTCTTTACGCTTGGCTTGCAGTCCTGAGATTGTGTTGGGGCGTTCGTATGTCATAATGATCACCCCATAACATAACCTAATATGGTTATTCAATAACTAAATTTGGTGAGTTTGCCCCATAATACCGGAAAATTCAGGTAATTCATCAAGAAACAACACGCCATGGTGGGCAAGTGAGGCTTCACCAGGCTTGGCCTTGATCCCGCCGCCAACCATCGCCGCCATTGAGGCGGAGTGGTGTGGCGCTCGAAAAGGCCTTGCGCGAGTTAATTGACCGCTATCGAGGAGTCCCGCCATCGATTGCACCATGGAAACTTCCAGCATTTCGGCGGGGGATAAGGGCGGTAACAGCCCCGGCAGGCGAGCAGCCAGCATTGACTTGCCCGCCCCTGGCGGCCCCACCAATAAAAGATTGTGGCCACCAACGGCAGCAATTTCGAGGGCTCGTTTGGCGGTTTCTTGTCCTCGCACATCGACCATATCCGGCGGCACAGGGGTCGGGGCCAAGCCTCCTGGCTCTGGTGCGGATAAAACCTGCGTTCCTTTAAAATGGTTGACCAGTTGAATGAGGCTTTTCGGGGCGAGAATATAGGCACTACCGCCAGCCCACGCCGCCTCTGCACCGGAGGCAGCGGGGCAAATCAATCCCAGATCATTGGTGTTGGCAGCCACAGCTGCTGGTAGTGCCCCATTAACAGCCGTAATTGACCCGTCGAGCCCTAATTCACCCATTATTGCATAGCCATTAACGGCATCACGGGGCATGGCACCAATTTCCATTAATAGCGCGACGGCGATCGGCAAATCAAAATGACTACCTTCTTTGGGCATATCTGCTGGTGCCAGATTGACGGTAATGCGTTTTGGGGGAAGACCAAGCCCTACTGCAGATAGAGCAGCACGCACGCGTTCTCGTGCTTCAGAGACAGCCTTGTCAGGTAGCCCTACTATGAAAAACCCGTTTGCACCGCCGGTAAGTTGTACTTGAGCCTGGACAGTACGCGCCTCGACCCCGTGAAACGCAAAAGTTGTCACTTGTGCGACCATGATTTCATCCCGTTTGTATAGATCCCGTATTTATATCGGTAACACATAAAAAAGAACAAATAAAGAACAAAATCACATCATTTTATTTCGTTCCATCTTTAAAAATTACTGGGGAGTGAGGATGGCCTTTCCAGGCAGCAACCTCAGAACTGAGGTTAGTAGGCTATGTACGCCCTACAGGGGGGTGTACTGATCGTCACGTCATAACTGAAATTTAACCATGCTGATGCTTAATGAAGCACATCATCAAGCATAGCTGGCTGCCTGTTTGGCGCCGATTCATGCGTGTATTTCAGGGCCGAGCGGAAATAATGGGGCTTGCGGACAAGAAACATTGGGTTTGCGCTATTTGTCCTGCGCTCTTGATGGCTATTGCCTTAATGCTGCCAGCCTATGGGCAAAATAATCCCGAGAGTGTAACAGCAGATAGCGCCGTGGAAGGCTCTATTTCGCCAACTCTGGAGCTGCGCGAGGGTGCGGCCCCAAGGGTGCAGATGGCTGCTTCGGACGGGTTAAAGCTTGCTGAGAAGTTTATTCATGACGGTAAACTCGATATTGCCGGGGAAATTCTAACTGCGCTCGAAGCGGCCCCTGATGAGCAATTGGATAAAACTCAACTTTT
>CAZGVP010000266.1:0-4559 GCA_964529135.1 uncultured Caulobacterales bacterium
CAGTGTCTGAAGGGTTGCGCCTTGAATTTGAAACTGTTCGCGTACTGAGCCGCCGGTGGCGGTTGCGCTGTTTCCGTCAACGTCAACAGGGCTGGAATTAAAGGTAATTTCTAGAGGATTACCTGTGCCTGGGCCGCTAAAGCTGTCTGCTAGATAAAAGGCGATATAAAATTCAACGAAACTTTGAATGGTTGTAGTGCCGTCGCTGGCTCCTAATATAATTTCGGGTTGAAATGCATCGTCAAAACCTGCCGGATCACCGTTGCCAGAAATAAAATTGTCAATAGCGCCAAGTGTTGCGCCACCAACAAGATCAGTGATTGAGATAACGGCATCAACGCCTGTTGTGATATCTTCAAAAAGATAAGCAGAGCCAACATCTGTGCCGCTGCCTGAGCCGGGAATTAATGTAGCACCAGTAAAACTTAGCATAACCGGGTCTTGCAAAATGCCCATGAAGTTAGTGGCATTTACAACTGCTGATCTGCGAATCTCGCCAGATGTAAATTCCAGGGCCCAATCGCCGCCCAGGAGTTCATTTCCTGTTAAATTGTCTGAGGCCGCTACATCAGCGTCCGTAATGAAGGAGAGAGCAGCAACTGCTTCTTCTCCAATGTCGTCAGCAGCAAAATTACATCCGTAAATAAATAAATCTGCATCTTCGGAAAGAAAAGATCCGATTGTACTCAGTTCTTTAGCATATTCATCAAGTATAGTATCGCTTGTGAGCAGTATATTACCGAGTGAGAGGGCACCTTCATTTCCATGAGAAAAAATATGCAACCCACTGATTTCTGATCTTCCTGACAGGGTCTCTAAAATTACCTCCAGGCCGTTTTCATTTGATTGGATGAAAATGACCTCTGCAGCTTCTGGAAGGTCACTGACAAGGGTTTCATATCCAATAATTGTTGTATCTATAAAATAGAGATCTGTGAACGCCGGACTTGACAGATCAACATTGTTAGATGATTCCGGCTGATTAAAGTTTAGAACAAAATCTTCGTGTGGAGTGGAAATAATTGTATTAGCTTCGCCGAGGGCGTTATCAAATGACAACCCATCAATGGATGAGGAAACTCGAAAATTTTCTGCCTGTGCTTCTGATATATCAACATTTGGAACGGTTATGCTTTGTTCCAGTGTGTTGCCAGTGACAGATAATGAAGGCGTCAAAGCCTTGCTATTGATGGACGTACCTTCTTCTGTATTGGCTATTAGAGTGCTTAGGTCATCAGTGGTGTTTTCCAGACCTTTTATCAATTCTGCTTGATCTGAAATGCTGACCGGGGTGTTGCTTAAAGCTGATTCCAGTTCAGAAACTTTTCCCCGGAGAAAATCCTGCAGGGTTCTTGCATCACCGATTTCTTGATATTCCGATATATCGAGTGGTAAGTCGGCAAGACCCTCATGGATTGTGGCGAGCGCTGCTGCATCAAGCATGATGCGTGGCTCAAGTGAGAAAAGACTCACTTGAGGTTTTTTGTTTTTTCGTTTTTGTGCACCTTTATCATTATGTGCGATTTTATTTTTTTGTGTTTGACTCATCGGAAGTCTCACTATCTGTATAATTTAAATATCCCCTTTGTTTATCTGTGATTTATATTAATATACTATCAACAAAATATAGTATGTTTACAGATTATTAATTGTGTTTGTTAAGGTATTCATTGAAGCAATGACTTCATTTGTAAGTTGTCGGGATTGCAATTGGCCAATTACAGGGTAAAATGCATGCCTTGTTAACCGATTGAAAACCTTAATTTGATGCTAAAAAAAAATACCCTGTCCGGCGTGCCATTTCGAAAAATGAATGGGTTGGGCAATGATTTTGTGATTATTGATTTACGTGGACATCAAGCCTCGATGACCTCGGATGCTGCTCGTTTTCTGGCGAATAGGAAGACAGGGATCGGTTGTGATCAAGTTATTACTATTGAAGACAGACATGGTGCCTTTATGGGCGTCTGGAATGCTGATGGATCCGAAGTAAATGCGTGTGGAAATGCTGCGAGATGTGTCGGTTTAATCCTGATGGATGAGGTTGGAGCCGACCATCTGGAATTATCAACAAATGCTTGCAAATTGTATGTCTCACGAGGTGGGGGGGGGCGTGTGACTGTTGATATGGGCAAGCCAGGATTGCGTTGGAAGCAAATTCCTCTGTCTGAACAGATGGATGATACACGGTTTATTGATATAAAACTAGGTCCTATTGATAATCCAGTTCTTTGGGGGCCGTCCGCAGTCAACATGGGTAACCCACATTGTGTGTTTTTTGTAGATGATGTTGAAGACCAGGCTCTAGATAGGTTTGGGCCATTGGTTGAGCATCATCCTCTTTTTTTGGAGGGCGCAAACGTCTCGGTAGCACAGGTTATAAGCCCTTTTCAGATCCGGTTGAGAGTGTGGGAGCGAGGCGCAGGGATTACGAAGGCTTGTGGAACTGCAGCATGTGCAGCTTTGGTTTCAGCGCATCGACGCAGGCTTACCGGCCGCAAGGCAACAATCCTGCTTGATGGCGGAGCATTGGCTATTGAGTGGGCTGAAGATGATCATGTGCTCATGACTGGGCCTGTTGAGCATGAATTTGACGGTGTGTTGCCAGAAATGAACATAGAGCCAGAAGCGGATCTGAAAAGCGGTCTGTATAGTGGACATGGCTAAACTATATTTTACTTACGCGGCTATGAATGCTGGAAAAAGTACGGCTTTATTACAATCCGCATTTAATTATATTGAGCGTGGCATGCATGTTTTGCTGTTCACAGCCGCTATCGATTCACGTCAAGGTGCAGGAAAAATCTCATCGAGATTAGGGATATCGGAAGATGCGTTTGTGTTTGATGAAATGATGAGTTTTACAGATAAAATAAAGTATGAGCATCAAGAGCATCGTGTTTCTTGTGTGTTTGTAGATGAGGCTCAATTTTTAACCAAAGCGCATGTTTTGGAACTTTCAGGAGTGGCAGATAGCGGGATCCCGGTGATGACTTATGGCCTTCGAACCGATTTTCGAGGGCATTTGTTTGAGGGCAGTCAATGGTTATTGGCGATAGCAGATGTGTTACGTGAGATGAAATCAATTTGTCATTGTGGAAGCAAGGCCACAATGAATTTGCGCATTGGTGCAGATGGTAGCGCTGTTTATGAAGGTGATAAAATTGAAGTTGGGGGTAATGAAAAATATGTACCTTTGTGCCGGTATCATTTTTTCAAAAAAGTAGATTCAAAAAAGATCTAAATCGGCATCCGCATTATTTCTTGATATGCTTCAATCATTTTATTGCGAACAGCGATAGCTGCTTCTAATGAAACTTCAGCAGTGCTGATACTCGTCACTACATCTATTAGATCGCCATTTCCTGATGAAACACGGGCGCTAGCATTTTCAGCTGCCTGTATGGTTCCTGTTGCCTGTGATATAGCATCAGTCAACAAGCCTGAGAATTTTGTCTCGGTGCCAGAGTTTGATTGTGTTGTAGTAGGCAGATTTGCTGATGCAGTACTGCCTCCAGAGGCAGAGTTTGTTGATAGAGCTGTTTGTGCATAAGCTTGAACGGCCTGGAGTGAGTTTATACCCATGATCGTGCCTCTATTTTAATAAATTTTCGGCCATGGCGATAATCATGGTGTAGATGAAAAGTGCGAATAGTACAGTGGTGAATGATAAGCGCCCAGTTGCCACTAGTGTTAACCCAAATCCAATAATTGCTATGGAAAGAACACTCAGTAAAGTGAAGCCAATTTTTCTTGCTTCCGGGGACATGCGGCGAGAATTATATCCTGATGCCCCTCTACTGGAAGCAATATTTTCCATTTTGTTACTTGCGCCGAATTTTTTTGACATTTGTTTTTCCTTACTCAAGGATTTGCAAGGTTGCGTTTGCCATAGAACGCATCAGGTCCATAGCACCTAGGTTTGCTTCATAACTTCTTTGTGCTTCTCGCAGGTCCATCATTTCTATGAGTGGATTTACATTAGGTAGTTTTATATAGCCTTCATTATTAGCTCCAGGGTGGCCTGGATCATATTCCAATGTGAACGGTGTTTGGTCTTGTTGGATATTGGAAAGATCAACAATCTGTGTACCAATTTCACGATTAAGGGAAGTTGAAAAAACAGGAATTTGTCGGCGATAAGGATCACCGCCTGCTATTGTAGAAGTTGATTCTGCATTGGCGAGGTTTTCTGCAATAATGCGTAACCGTCCGGATTGAGCTTTCAATCCTGCGGCAGAAATTTGCATACCTGTGCTGATATCATCCATTTAAATATACCTCTATCCGTTTAACGGTCACTTCTAATAGCAAGCCTGAGCATATTGAGGCCTTTGCGATATACGGTTGATGCTAATCCATATTCCATGCGTGTTTGCGAAAGTTTCATTGTTTCGGTCTCTATGGATGTGCTACCCCCATCCGCAGAGGATATGCTGCCAGTTGATCTGGTTTGGCTAGTAACTTGATTGGTCGCAGTAATATGTTTTGGGTCAGATGCATGCATATTGGTTGACTGAGAAACCAGTTTGCGAAAATCGGCTTCACGAATATCTTTT
>CAZGVP010000267.1:0-4537 GCA_964529135.1 uncultured Caulobacterales bacterium
TACCCATGGAGACCCCTAAAATGTGTATGTGAAAACTTGATGTATTAAAAACAGTAATAACCCTGTTGGGCCAAACATAAATGTAGCGACCAGAAAAACAGCTTGAATTAATCGCGGAACTCCAAGGTCATCAGATTTAACAGCTATCCAAGCGCCCACAAACAAATCAAATGCCAGATAGTGCAGCCAACCCGCCGTAAGAAGAGCATCATTTTGCATTAGCTCGCGCACCGCTTCAATTGAGCCAAAACCTCCGCCAGAAGACGAAAAATTTGTCATCATTAATACTACATAAGCAGCACCAAGCACCGCGGGTATAAACAGTTTAGATATCCAGAGTATGGGGAAATATTTGCGCGGAAGGAAAATCAGGATCACCCAACCTAATAGGGCAAGTTGATTTCCCAGTTGAAAAACAAACTCCGGTGATGGCATGAGACCCTCCCTGTTAAGAGATTAACTTTAGCTATCAAAAACGAATTATCCTAGAATGAAAACTACACATGTAACCATAAAACAAATCTTTGTGGGGAAAATATCACATACAAATTACTATCTTGAAGTTATAGAATTTCCTCAATAAATTTCGCCAATGCCACATCGCACCTTGTCAAGCCATTAGCGTCATGGGTGGTCAGTAATATCTCTACACGGTTATAAACATTAGACCATTCAGGATGATGATCCATCTTATCTGCCATAATCGCGATACGCGTCATAAATCCAAACGCCTCATTGAAGTCCTGGAATTTGAAAGTGCGACTTACCGCATCACGGCTTTCAACCTTGATCCATTCTGGATAATTTTTGTGAAAGTTTTCACGTTCTGTGTCTGTAAGCTTGTTAATCATACCCTCACCTAAAAACTACCACCTAAAGACTTCCCTCTAGAAACTATCAATGAGCGTTATCCCTAACGCTCCAGGCTTGCTCATGTTTGCAAGCGCACCAGCAGCTTGATCGAGGCTTATTCTTTTGGTGATCAATTTTTCTGGTGACAATTTTCCAATCAAAATCATATTGATCATATCATGATAACGATGCGCCTGCATGCCATGGCTGCCTATAATTTTCAATTCATTGGCAATCACCCTGGCCAGGGGAATATTTGGATTACTATCTTCCGCATCAAAAATACCAACTTGTATATGGCGTCCACGTTTTCGTAATGATGAGATTGAAGAAAAACACGCATCCGGATCTCCAATTGCTTCAATTGATAAATGCGCACCGCCATTAGTGATATCTTTTACAGCTTCACCAATATTCGGGGCAGTGATTGCATTGACAATCGAAACAGCGCCTAAATCTTTAGCCAATGCCAATGCCTTGTCATTAATATCGACAGCCACTACTCGAGCGCCAAGTGCGGTGGCAATCATAATTGCAGCAAGCCCAACACCGCCGCAGCCATGCACCGCAACCCACTCGCCTGGCATCAAGCCCCCCTGGTCCACAACAGCGCGCCATGACGTTGCCATACGACAACCCAGTATAGCAGCCGCTGCAAAATCAATTTCGTCTGGTAATGCAACCAAATTAGTATCTGCATAATGAATACTGACATATTCTGCAAACGATCCCCAATGGGTAAAACCCGGTTGAAATTGCGCATCACAAACCTGATGATTACCGCTAAAACATTCCGTGCATGCGCCACATCCACCAACAAATGGCAATGTAACACGATCGCCGGCTTTCCATTTCTTGACGTTCGCTCCGACTGCCTCAACAATTCCCGCCAATTCATGGCCCGGCACATGAGGCAATGTGATATCGGGATCATCACCTTTCCATCCATGCCAATCGCTACGGCACAAACCGGTCGCCATGACTTTAATAACCACCCCGTTTGCTACAGGCGTCGGATCAGCCACTGTACTAATTTTTGGATGTCCTTCAAATTCTTCATACAAAACTGCTTTCATGATAGCCTCGGTTCAGTGATTCCCCACTTAAAACTCCCGGCCGAACTTTTTCGATGCTGGAAACCCTTTAGGGGCTATCTTACCAGCTTGTGCGCGTTTGCCTACAAAAGGTTTCCATCCATCAACCGTCTGAACACGACCAGAACGATCAACCCAGGTAAAACCTTCTTTTTTATTGAATATTTTTGCATCAGAAAGGCCGCCTTGCGCATATTTTTGCAAGAGAACCCCTTTACCACGGGTCATTTCAGGTAATTCACTCGATGGAAATATTACCAATTTTTTATTATCGCCTACAACGGCCACCATATCGCCATCAGCGGCACGACACACAACAGCTTCATTGCCTTTAGCGACATTTAACACTTGCTTACCTTTTTTGGTCGTTGCCAAACAATCAACCTCGTTGGTGATGAAACCATGCCCTGATGATGAGGCCACAAGGAATTTTCTCTCCCCATTATAGAGAAATGCTGAGGTAATAGCTTGATCATTTTCCAAATCAATCATCAAACGGATTGGCTCCCCATGCCCACGACCACCGGGCAAAACCGAGACATCCAATGTGTAAAACTTCCCATTGGTTGCAAAAAACATAAGCTTATCATTGGTCATTGCCCTAATGGCATAAGCTGATCGGTCTCCATCTTTATATTTAATTGATTTAAGGTCTTCAACGTGTCCTTTCATCGTCCGTATCCAACCTTTTTCTGACAAGATAACGGTAACAGGTTCTTTTTCAATCAAGGCATCAAGATCAAGTTCTTCTGCCTCCGGGGCTTCTGCAAATAATGTACGACGCCTTCCAAGATCAGATTTTGGATCGAAAGTTTTCTTTACATCGCGTAATTGCTCAGCGATTTTCTTCCATTGTCCCTCTTCTGATTTTAGTAATGCTTTGAGATCACGCTGTTCTTTCTTGAGAGCCTTGTGCTCATTCTTGATTTCCATTTCCTCAAGCTTGCGCAAGGCCCTAAGACGCATATTCAAAATTGCCTCGGCCTGAACATCAGTCAACTTGAAGCTCTTCATCAATTCAAGCTTTGGGTCATCCTCATACCTGATGATCCGGATTACCTCATCAAGATTGAGATAGGCAATGAGAAAGCCATCAAGGATTTCCAGCCGCTTGGCAATTTTATCCAAACGAAATTTTGTCCGGCGAATCAACACATCACGCCTGTGATTTAACCAAGCCTGCAGAATATCACGAAGGCCCAATACCTTTGGCGCGCCGTCGGCATCAAGCACATTGAGATTCATGGAGAAGCGTGACTCAAGATCAGTTAACTTGAAGACAGTTTCCATCAAGGCCGCTGCATCAATGTTTTGAGAACGCGGCTCCAGAACCAGCCGAATATCCTCTGCACTTTCATCGCGAACATCAGAAATTACAGTGAGTTTTTTCGACTGAATGAGATCGGCCATTTTCTCTATCAGTTTAGACTTTTGAACCTGATAAGGAATTTCAGTAATAACGATCTGATATTTACCGCGTTCAAGCTCTTCAGTCTCCCACTTCGCGCGCACACGAAATCCGCCTTTACCCGAAACATAGCTTTCTGCCATATCCCCCGCTGTTTCAATGCAAACACCACCAGTGGGAAAATCTGGTCCTTGCACATATTTCATCAATGTTCGCACATTAGCGTTCGGCGCTTTAATAAGATGCAAAGAGGCGTCGATCAGTTCAGCAACATTGTGGGGCGGAATAGAGGTCGCCATACCAACCGCAATCCCCGAAGCACCATTGGCAAGCAGGTTAGGGAATGCTGCTGGCAGAACCGCCGGTTCCTTGTCTTCACCATCATACGTCTCTCGGAAATCAACGGCGTCTTCATCAATACCGTCCAGCAACATCTGCGCCGCTTGCGTTAGACGACTTTCGGTATAACGCATCGCTGCCGGGTTATCCCCGTCAATATTGCCAAAATTTCCCTGTCCATCCACCAGCGGAATACGCACTGAGAAGTCTTGAACCAATCGCACCATAGCATCATAAATTGAAGCATCGCCATGGGGGTGAAAATTACCCATCACCTCACCAACGACTTTGGCCGATTTTTTATAGGAACCACTCGGGTTCAATTTCATCTGGCGCATCGCATACAAGATGCGTCTATGCACAGGCTTCAATCCATCACGCACATCTGGCAAAGCCCGCGCGGTAATCGTTGAGAGAGCATAGGCAAGATATCGCTGCCCCAGCGCTTCATCGAGGGGTTCGAGAAAAATATCTTCAGGTTTGGGTGGCTCCGGCGGAGCTGTCTTCTTTTTACGTGCCATAGAGCCCTGATTAGCAAAGTTTGCCTTGGGGAAAAGAGGAGAAATCACCCAATCGTTCCCGTTTGAAGAAATTTTTCCCCAATCTAATTCATTCTGCCCTGATAAAGCCCCTTCCTGGCGCACATTAGCACGCATGAATGCCGAATATACTCATGCCCAGACCTGAGGCGATAGTAATATAATTGCGATCCTTCCGATTTTAGCTCATTCTATGGCGATAAAGCATCAAGCTGAATAATCAGGGGTTCTATGTCTATTCATCATTTCAAGCTTTTAACATCGTATATGATTGCTGCCTGTGCCCTCATTGTGACCGGGTGCAC
>CAZGVP010000268.1:0-4529 GCA_964529135.1 uncultured Caulobacterales bacterium
GATTGTCCACCAGCCATGCATAATATAATAGAAATTCGGTAGTTTTCATCAACGACGGCTTCGTCAAGAAAGCTTGAGAGAAATTCAACTTCTCTTTGATTTCAATATGATCCAACATTGCACATACTTCAGTACGGTGCATCATGTAGGGAGTTGTGGTTGGCAACGCTTGTAATCTATATTCTTGCTCCCAGGGTATATTGAAATAATCAAAACCATTGCGCAAAAATTCTGCGAATGGCCCTTTCCCATATCCACGGAAATGAACATAAGGGGCACCATGCACATCGAAAAAATCATCGAGCGCCACAGGTTTTAGGTAATGATTTTTGGTATCAAGCATCAAGAAATGATCCATATCCAGGTGACGAGACGACTGTAATTTCAAAACCTGTTGTAACCGCCAAGGAGGCAATTTCTCCAACGTTACCTTCCCAAGCACTGCTGAGCGAGGCAGGATTTCAAGCTTTTTTGCAACTTTTTGATAAGTAGAAAACCGCTTTTGAAGTTTTTCTATCTCATTTTCACAATCGCGATCATCGTGATTCCAAACCACCAGAATTTTGTTGATCA
Source organism: uncultured Caulobacterales bacterium (assembly GCA_964529135.1). Lineage (GTDB taxonomy): Bacteria > Pseudomonadota > Alphaproteobacteria > Caulobacterales > Parvularculaceae > CALLPQ01. The sequence continues at coordinate 574 of CAZGVP010000268.1, forward strand.
TTCCAAAATCAAATTTTTTATCAATTGAAGACAAACACAGGTCAAGCATTTCAAGCTCTGTGCGAAATGAAATAATAGAAATATCAAACTTCATCTGTTCAACCACCAATACACCTACCCCAATCCAAACGCGCCTTTTATACCATCGATCAATAATTGAATCGACAGGGCCGCCAGGATTACGCCTAAAATTCTTGTTAAAGCTCCGGCGATGCTTTCTCCCATGGCTTTGACGATGGGCCCCGCTGCCAGAAAAATAGCAAGACACAATAAAAGATTTGCCGCCAATGCAGCCAGAACGATAAGTCGCTCCCCCCACCCACCAGCATCTGACATAAAGAACATCGCTGATGCTATTGTTCCTGGGCCAGCGACCATGGGAATGCCGATTGGAAAGACAGACACATCGTCAGGGTCTTCAGGTGTTTCATCGGCCGCCATGAGATCTTCCGCCCGATTTTCCCGGCGTTCAGTGCGTTTTTCAAAAACCATATCAAGGGCAATCAAAAATAACAGCACACCACCAGCCGCGCGAAAGGCATCAATGGATATATGCATCGCACCAAGCAGCCAAGCTCCACCAAAAGCAAAAGAGAAAATAATGATTGCCGCAACAAATACAGACTTGAGAGCCATATGACGGCGATATCGCGCATTACCGCGTGCCGTCAACGTTGCAAAAACAGGAGCAACGCCGATAGCATCAATCAGCACAAAGAAAGTTACAAACGTTGCTGTGAATAATGAAATGAGTTCAGGGGTCATAAGAATCTCGCATGAAACGGATTATATTTAACACTCGCTTAGGCGAAAATGAACGCTTACACAATCTGATAATTAACATCATCGCCATGCCGTATTTTAGCCATGCTACTCCTGCATAGTGCGCAGATGAAAATAGTTTCCCGGCGTCTGTTTCTCCTAGGCAGTCTTGTAAATGGTGGGCTCATAGCGCACCATGCCCGGGCAACTGTCAGGCAGGTGCAAACCGGCCATACGCAACGTATGCATGAAACCATAGCAACTACACGATTGATCGACGCAGCACGTCAGCAAATCGGTACCACCACCGGCTATGACGGTGCCTACGCGGCATTAGACTATCCCGGCGGTGATATAGACCGCTCTACGGGGGTGTGCGTTGATGTCCTGATACGCGCTTACCGGGATGCTTTTTCGATCGATCTGCAAGAACTCGTTCATGAGGACATGAAAACCGCGTTCAATGCCTATCCAAAGCTTTGGCGGCTGACACGCCCTGACCGCAATATCGACCACCGCAGGGTTCCTAATCTGGAGACATGGTTTGCCCGTAATGCCAACGAACTCCCGCCTCACAATTGGCAACCCGGGGATATCATCTCCATGCGCCTGCCGGGCAATCTACCTCACATTGCTCTCATCTCCGGTCGTAAAGGCCCCAATGAGCAATGGCTTGTGATCCACAATATTGGTCGCGGCGTGCGCGAGGAGGCTATTATCGGTCACTATGAGCATCAACGACGATTCCGGTTTTTACCTGCTATCTAACACGAACAAAAAGAAGACACACGCCAGCAATCGCGCTAAACGCATTGGTAATTCTGAATTCTTTAGCTGAGGCGTGTTATGCCGTTTCCTGAAATTGACCCTATTGCCCTTCAACTCGGCCCCCTGCCCATCCGGTGGTATTCGCTTGCCTATCTGGCAGCAGTAGTTTTTGGCGCATTATATCTCTTGCAATTACTCAAAAAACCTTCCTTGTGGGGGCTTAAAAAAATGGGCCCGCTCAACTCAGAACAACTGACTGATGTTGCGACAGTTGCTGCCCTTGGTGCCATTTTAGGCGGGCGGATCGGTTATGTGTTTTTCTATGAGCCTAACCTGTTGATTGCACCGTGGGAGAGTATCGGCTCAATGATGGGCCCGGAAGATAGTTTCTTGAAAGTCATTGTCGGGTGGATCCCGATCCCGCCGGCATTGATGATGTGGCGCGGCGGCATGTCGTTCCATGGTGGCTTGATCGGTGTTACCATTGCTGGTTTTTTATTCGCAAGAAAACACAAACTGGACGCGCTGGTTCTTGGTGATTTATTTGCATGCGCAGCCCCCATCGGTTTGTTTTTTGGCCGTCTTGCCAATTTTGTAAATGGCGAACTTTTTGGTCGCCCTAGCGATGTTCCGTGGGCGATGGTCTTTCCTGCCGCACCTGACACCCTTCCCCGCCACCCTAGCCAACTTTATGAAGCTGCCCTTGAAGGCGTGACGATGTTCATCATTTTATTCGTAACGGTACACTTCTTAGGGTTACTCAAAAAGAAGGGTGCAGCCATTGGTGTATGGATTGCCGGTTATGGCATTGCCCGGATTATCGTGGAAAATTTCCGAGAACCAGATGCCCATCTCAACAATTTGCCGTTTGGGCTAACAATGGGCATGATACTTTCAACGCCAATGGTAATCTTGGGAAGCTGGTTAATCTGGCGAGCCTATAACAGCCACCAGTCTGCTATAATAGAAGCCAATCCGGTTCTCCCACCAGAGCCTGCCGCAAAACGAAAATCAGGCTCCAAAGTCCGGCCCACCAAATAGCGGCAACTGAAGTTATAATGACACGTCCAACATCGCCTGACTCAATTCCAACTGGCTCTACCAACGCCCAGCAAGAATCATCTGCGCTGGAAGAGCGATTAAAAACCCTGATTGCTCAACGCGGTCCGATTAGCGTTGCCGACTATATGGCTGATGCGCTTTCTCACCCTCATGAAGGCTATTACATGACAGCCTCGCCCATTGGGGCTGAAGGAGATTTCATGACTGCGCCAGAAATCAGCCAAATATTCGGAGAGATTATTGGTTTGTGGTTACTGCAATCCTGGTTGGATATCGGCTCGCCGGAACAATTTAATCTCGTAGAACTCGGCCCCGGCCGCGGCGTCTTGATGGATGACATTTTACGAGCTGCCCGCCTTAGACCAGGCTTCATTCAGGCGGCAGATATCTGGCTTGTAGAGACCAGTGGCCGATTGCGCCACGAACAAAAAAAACGCCTAAAGCTCCACAAGGAAGCAGACATCACCTGGGTTGACCGCTTCGGTGATATACCAAATACACCAACGCTTATTGTCGCCAATGAATTTTTTGATTGTCTACCAATCAGACAATTTGAAAAAACCAACCTTGGATGGCATGAGCGAATGGTTGGGATTGATCCAGCAACGAATAATTTAATTTTCGAACTGGCTCCTGCGCCATCTTTATTCGATCATCCAATATTACATAATGATACTTCAACGATCGGCGATATTATTGAAACCTGCGAACCTGCAAAAAAAATTGCGGCGCAAATTGCAAAATCATTTTCCAATGAAAAAAGCCGTATCTTGATCATTGATTATGGCAATTACTCAAATACACTTGGTGATACTTTTCAGGCTGTTCGCAATCATAAATTCTGGTCCCCGCTATCAAGCCCGGGAAAAGCTGATCTTACCGCACATGTTGATTTCCAAACCCTTGGCGATGCTGCACTTCATGAAGGTGCTAGTGTTTATGGGCCAGTATCACAGGGAAAATTTCTCGACCGCCTAGGATTATCTTATCGCGTTGAATCGCTTTGTCGCGGTAAATCCGAAGAGGAACAGATCACCATTCGTGAAGGCGCGCATCGCCTTGCCGCACCTGCAGAGATGGGGGAATTGTTCAAGGTGATGTGTATTGCCAGCGCCAATCTGGAACCACCCGCTGGATTTGAGTAAGGATATCCGATGACCAATTACCCTGCTCCATTTCAAACATCTGATCTTTTTTCATCCATTGTTAGTGAGAAATTTTCCATAAAACATGGTTTCTTTTCGCGCGATGGTGGGGTCTCTCAGGATCATTTTGCTTCCCTCAATGTAGGGCTTGGCTCAAGCGATCACCCGCCACATGTTATCGAAAACAGGCGGCGTTGTGAGGTGGCATTGCACGCCCAG
>CAZGVP010000269.1:0-4524 GCA_964529135.1 uncultured Caulobacterales bacterium
CCAAGTTGGGCGGAGGGGATGAGCTATCGATAGAGTGCGATGCCAGAGTCAATTCGAGTGTGTGCTTCTTTCATAGCAATTTCTGTCAGTCTATCACGGAAATAAAAAGTGGGGATAGACATCCAACACCTTCATACTATCCCTATAGTGATTGATGTTCTGTCCACTTCGAGGACGTTGTCGACCGTTATCAGCGGGGCAGAGCCGATACCGGGTAGCCTTTGTCACCTGACGGTGGATGAAGGAGTCCGGATGGGTTGGCCGCGTTTAACCAAGTTGCACCATGATTTGATGGGCCGCGTGGGTGCTAGCTCATAAACTATCGGGCGCGAGATGAGTGCTAATCCATCTCGTTATTATCATTACAGGATTGGCCGTCTCGCGCTGCTCCTCGATTTATTATATACGCTCGGGTTCCGGTGGAGCTGCGGCGTGAATACCCATATTCAGTCTCAAAAAAACACTTATATCGAAATGAGTATCAAGCCTGCAATGTGAATAAGTACGGGAGTGGCAGCAAGGATGCGCACCCAAATGCTTTTAAAGCGTCTGATCATCGTGGCTGCCGCGCCAACGAGTATCGCTAACTCAACTAAACTTACCCATTGGGCATGATGGTTTATGTCCCAGTAAGATAGTGGGGAATGAAACCGCATATTTGATAAAGGCCAAAAATGTTTATGGGCATCATCAGCGTGTACTGGGAAATCTAGACCGGCATGAGCGAGCATCGCCAGCGCTAGTACAAGGAATATGCGAGATTTCTTCCACCACGCTATGGCTGTGATTGCCAGCATAAGCGGGATTGAGTTCGAAATCGCGCTAAAGGTTTGCCATGGTTGCGTCCAGTATAGAGTGCCCCAGATGGTTTCAAAATCAGCTGTGGTAAAAAACTGTGCCCAGATAAAAAATACAAAAATGGAGAGATCCGGCAGTAAGGCACCGACTATCACCGCACTATTGGCTTTAACGCCAATGCGTCTTTCATGCGGCTCTATCGGTAAGGGACGTGAGAGAAGGGTGCAAGCAACGGCGATATGAGTAGGGGTGTTCATATAACGTTTGTTTAATCGGATATGGGATAAATTACCAGCCACACTTGTTCGTCATATCGTTATAAAATTAGCGGCGGAAATCAAGATCCTGTTTCGCGATTGTAAATTGCGACTACGCGCCGCCAAACTACGGATGCCGGGCTGCGACGTTTGCCGCGAATATGTACAATCCCGCGAATGTCACGGTCTGTTATAAAAGCCGTATCAAGAATGACTCGAAAAAGGCCGCGCACCGGAACAATATCGCCATTGTCAGTTTTCCGGGTGGCGATGGCGCCGCCATATACTGATGCTAAAATATGGGTATCGAGAACAGTGGTACCCGCAGGAGCAATAGCGCGTACCGTCATGTCGGTACGTTTCATTAGTGGATCGTCGCCAGTAAAGCGTGCGTCTAACCCTGGTTTAATTCTGTCAAGGTCGTCTTCGGCAATATAGGCTGTTGTTATGGCTGGTGCATCCCCGCGGATATGCATTAAGGTAATTTGATCGTTGATCCAGCGGTCCTTGTGTAATCCGTAAGCAAGGCCATGAATCTTTCCATTCAAAGGGGCCTTGAGTTCCATGTCACGTTCCAGTTGCTCAAGCCCTGTGAGTTTTTCTTTTTCGCTGATCAATTGACGAGTCAATATCGCGATTTGTGCTCGATCTATGGCGTCTGTAGCTTGACGATTTACGCGTGCTTGCATAAGGGCGACTCGTTGACGAGTTAATGCCATTTCAGTTGTTAATGCAGGCGAGCGTAACGTTATTAGCTTCTCGCCCTTGATAACGCTTTGTCCGTGTGTGACATGTATTTCTTCAATCTGTCCCGGTAGCCCTGAAAAAATGGTTGCCTCACTGGAGGGTTCAATTAAGGCAGGTGCTTTAATTGAACTTTGCCATGGTAAAAAGAATAGAGCGCCAAGAGTGCAAAAACTGATTGTTGTGAGAACTTTATTTCGCCCCTGACCTTGTCGCATTAGAGCAGGCCATTCTTTAATTTCTAATATCACCGGACGGCAAATGAACCAACCTATCTCAATGATTGAAAGAACCATGGCAACCGCTTTTATGATGAAACCGTGAAGCAGCAAAGCGATACCAAGAAAAAGGAAGAAACGATAGACCCATACACACAGTGCATAGATAATCAATCCCCGATGCAGGTTGCCTGGTAATTCTTCCGGGCATGGCTCATTTGGGTGGAATAAAAATTTGCGTAACCACCATCGCCCAAGAGTATTTGATCGGGGTTGCAGGTTTTTGAAATCCAACGCATCGGCAAGCAAATAATAGCCATCAAATCGCATGAAAGGGTTGAGGTTTACTACAAGTGTCATAACCCAACTTGTGGTTGCAAGAAAAAACGTTATTGAACGAATGCTGCCATCAGGCATAATGTTCCATGCAAGCGTTGCAAAAATTGCAATGATAATTTCTGCACCCATTCCTGAAGCGCCTATCACAAGGCGCTTACGGCGAGATTTTAGTTTCCAGGCATCAGTTGTGTCTGCATATAAAATTGGAAACATCAGTATTAAACCAACGCCCATGCTGGTAACGCGGCATCCATATCGATGTGCGGCAAAAGCATGGCCAAATTCATGAGCAATCTTTGTGAGTATAATCGCTATACCATAACCGATAAATCCCTCTAAAGATAAGAAACCGAAGAAGGTTGTTATGAATTGATCCCATTGACGAAAAACAAGTCCTAACCCGATAACAGCCATGACCGCCATAAAAACCCAAAAAAGGCGTGTAAAGAAAATATCAGTAACAGAGCCAAAGCGGTTAAGGAGTTTGTGGGGTTTGATTAGCGGAATGCGAAAAAATATATAAGAATGAAGCAATTTTTTGGTTGATGCTTTTTGTTTTTGCTCTCGTTCTTGGAAAAAGCTGTTACTGTCGCCAGATCGCGGTGCGTCTGCCAGTCCGTGTTGGTATACGAAGTTGAGAATTGTAGATATATCATCTTCTGTATATTGGGCGTGCGTATCCGTTGACAATCTCTTCAGTAAGGAAGATGTAGCGCCGGCTTGCCAGTTGGATAATAGGTAGAAAGTTCTCTTGTTGAGTGCGTGATATGCGTGATTTAATGGATCGTATAATAGCCATTGTTGTTCGCCATTAGCTGAATTGCCAGTCTTTTGTAACTGCAAATCTTGACGTAAAGGGGGGAGTGTGAGGGATTCCTGTTCCATCTATATCCCGAACGAACGCCTCAATAAAACTATTGGTTTACGGAATAGCCAGAAGCCAAGTGAAGTTTTTCCAGCATTAAGTTTGGCCGTGCCCCGAAGTCCGATTCTGGGAATGGTTTCCGTATCTGAATCAATTTCGACTATACCATGATAGGCAAGTGTGCCGGATTCGGTACTGGCAGGTGTATAGCTTGCTCGTTTCAATGTGCCTTTAACCGGCTTGAGAGGGTTTACATCAAGATATACATTTACCGGTTGTCCGATTTTCATCGCAAGCCCATCACCTGGTGGAACTTCTATGGCAATAGCGATTCGTGTTGGATCAGCGATCTCCATGATTTTTTGTCCTGTGGATACGGGTTTCCCTTTCAGGTCGTTCTTGTTGGTGAACAAGATAATCCCATTTCGTATTGCATTAATGCGTACATTTTCAAGTAATTCACGGGCGTAAGATTCGCGTGTTGCTGCTATCTTTCTCTCGGCGTTTGCAATGGTGATCTCGCGCCGACCTTCACTCTCAATAAGAGCTGATCGTCTTGTATTTTCTAAGCGTGCATTGGCAAGGTATAATTCGTTTTCGGCAATTGTAGCGCTGTTGCGCAATGTTGTATCTACAAATGAAAACAACCGGTCCCCTTCTTTGATCTCTTGATTAGGATTCACATAAACTTCATTGATAACTCCATCGATTGGTGCACTGATCACCCAAGGGTCATCTGCAATAATCTGTGCAGGAGCGACAGAAGTATAGGGAATTGGAAGGAACATCGCTACTATCAATAGAGTAAATACCCCAGCTGTTAGTAATTTAGGGCGTGTTATTTTTGTTGGTTTTAATTTATTGGATAATTTTAGCGCATGCCATGCATGAGCATATGTATCAATAATGCGTCTAAGGACGATAATATCCACTTCTCGCCACGGAGTTGTTCGAGCAAACAGAAGTCCCCCTAGATATTGCGAGGGTTTATTATTGGAAATTTCCTCTTTATTAGCGCCTGCAGGTATAAGCACAGGTATCCAGTAAAAATACTTATATGGATAAACCGCCTGTTCTTTTGCCCAACTTGTTTGAATTTCCTGAAGTTCAAATTCAAAAATTTCGTCAAAATTCTCTTTCAATGAAATTTGTTTTACGCAGTCTTCGATCATTTGAATGAGTGGAGCTTGGCGATTAATAGTGGCTTGAGAAGTAGAAGCAACAGTTCGAAATTTTCCGGCACTATAGTTTTCCAAAAAGAATGCTTGTTGGAAACCTGTCAAGGAGCGTGGATCATTTACAG
>CAZGVP010000270.1:0-4524 GCA_964529135.1 uncultured Caulobacterales bacterium
GCAATTGGTCGCTGATAATACAACACAATATGTGCCGCGTCTGCACAGAGAAAGAATTTCTAAACAAATTTTCACTGATATAACGGTTAACGCAGTCTGTAATCACTGTGACGGTAAAGCGCAGGCTTCTAAACGAGCAATGTTTGAACAATTTTTAGAACTTAAAATGGTGGAGCCAGGGGGATTCGAACCCCCGACCTCTTGCATGCCATGCAAGCGCTCTCCCAACTGAGCTATGGCCCCGTTAGCGGACTTTTTAATGAAAGCCTGCTTAGGTATTGGCTAACCGTATCGACTTGGAAATTGCACTGCAAGTTCAAATTGGACGGTCAGCGCTTCATATATTTAGTGCCTTCGTTTAATCTTCGTCGTCAGTAGGTTTGATAATGGCTGATACATCGTCATCGTCATCATCATCGAGCAAGGCGTCGTCATTATTGTTATCATCGTCATCATCGTCGAGATCTACGCCAATATCTTCGATATCAGGAATGTCTTCTCCTTCGGCAACAACCTCATCGTCGCCATCATTATCGTCCAGGCCACCCTTGCGTTTGCTTTCTGCAGGTTTGTTTTCCTCATCGGCATCCTCAAGTGAAGTTTCCTGTTCAGGTGTTTCAACTTCACCTTCCTCTTTCTTGTCAGACGTTTCTTCTGCTCGGGTTTTACGAGGCTTCAGAAGAGCTTCCGGGATAAACTCATGATGGCATTTGGGGCAATGCGCTGGTTCTTTATGGAGGTCGTAAAAACGTGCGCCGCACTCAGGGCAATCACGCTTGGTACCAAGTTCCGGTTTGCTCACGGGAAGACCTGCCTTTCGGGGGGTGACTGGTAATAATTGATTTCAGCCCGGTCTGTTGCCATGGGCAACTAATCCTGTCAATTGAAACTCGCTTCTTAAGCAGACAAATTGAATTTTGATTGGCGTTTGGGCGCCTAAAGGGAAGGGTTATCTAAACTTAATGGGTAAGAATTCGAGAAATACTACCAAAGGTGCGAGGGCTTATCCTGCCGAAAAGGGCCTGAAGGGTACTGTGATTGTACCGGGAGATAAATCCATATCGCATCGGGCCATTCTGATGGGCGCGATTGCGCATGGGTTAACTGAGGTGACCGGGCTTCTTGAGGGTGAGGATGTGTTGCGTAGTGCGACGGCGATGCGTGTCCTTGGCGCTGATATTGAGCGCCACGATGGAGCTGGAGAATCATTATGGACAATTGTTGGTGAAGGGGGGAGGTTGCATAACAGTGAGAAAATACAGGGACTTTATTTTGGCAATGCCGGAACTGGTGTACGGTTAGCTATGGGTCTCGTTGCCGGGTGCGGGATAGCAGCATCTTTTGACGGTGATGCAAGTCTCAGGGCCCGCCCCATGGGACGTATTGTCGATCCATTAATGAAAATGGGGGCCGTAGCATCAGCCAATGCGGGCCGTTTACCGGTGCAATTTGAGGGATCACAGAGGCTGAAAGCTATTCGGTATCGGCTTCCAGTGCCCTCAGCTCAAATAAAGTCGGCAATCTTATTGGCAGGCCTCAATGCTAAAGGAACAACGATTATTGAGGAGCCAGTAAGATCGCGCGATCATACCGAAAATATGTTGAAGGCATTTGGGGTTGATTTATCTATTGCAGATGATGAAATCGGTCGCACTATTAGCCTTGTGGGTGAACAGAAATTGGAGGGAATGCGGATTAATGTTCCAGGCGATCCTTCATCAGCTGCATTTATTATCGCAGCGGCACTAATTGTCCCAGATAGTGATATTACGCTGACTAACATTATGATGAATCCGATGCGCGTTGGCTTGTTCACGACCTTGCAGGAAATGGGCGCTAATCTGGAGATTACCAACCGAAAAGAGGAGGGGGGCGAACCGGTCGCCGATATCAGGGTGCGTTCCAGTGAACTTCAGGGTGTGGAAGTGCCAAAAGAGCGCGCGCCATCAATGATTGATGAATATCCTGTTCTTTGCATAATAGCAGCTTTTGCAAAAGGAACAACGCTGATGCAAGGCATTGGCGAGATGCGCATCAAGGAAAGCGACAGGATTGCAGCTTGCCAGGCAGGATTGCTGGCCAATGGTGTCGAGGTCGAAACTGGCGAAGACTGGATGCAGGTTAAGGGCGCTGCGGCACGCACTCAATTGGGGGGGGGGAACGTTATCACTGCCCATGATCATCGTATTGCGATGAGTTTTCTGATAATGGGGCTTGCCTGTGAAAAACCGATCAAGATTGACGATATCTCCATGATTGCCACTAGTTTTCCGGGGTTTACAGATCTGTTGCAAGGATTAGGCGCAAATATTATGGTGGCTTAATTGTCAATATTTGAAAATTGGCTAGATTAGGTTACTCTGCTCGGGAAAATGTGTCGTGAAAAATAACAGACACAACCGAGGCTGGAGGGCCCTATGAAAATCAATAATTTCTTGGCGATGACCAAACGAAAAACCAGAGTGATGGCTAGTATAGTGGCTAGCAAATCTTCCCGGTTTTCTATTGCTTTTTTAGCGATTGCTTTGGGAGCGTCCGCAAGTTCTATGATGCCATTTGCCCATGCGGAAAACCTCAAGCTGGAGCATTATCTTGATTGGGAACGCGCTGGTGGAGCGCAGATTTCCCCCAATGGGAATCAGATCATCTATACCAGAGGTAGGGTCAATAAATTCACAGATAAATGGGATTCCGAACTCTGGCAGATGAATGCGAATGGATCTCGCCATCGCTACCTTACCAGTGGTGCCGGAGTACAATGGTCTCCCGATAGTGATCGTATTGCTTACGTTGATAGAGAAGGTGACAAGGCTCAACTCAAAGTCCGATGGATGGATGCAGAAGGAGCAACATCTGTTATCACGCGCGAGGCTATACGCCCGTTGCAGCATTCCTGGTCACCGGACGGAAAATCAATCGCATTTCGCGCCGAAGTTCCGATGGAAAGCGAGTTTAAAATTTCTCTGCCTGCGCGCCCTAAAGGTGCTCAGTGGACAGCTGACCCGTTAGTAACAGATCGTCTACATTATCGTGAAGATAGGGTAGGCCTGAAATCAGGTTTTGATCATATCTTTATTGTACCGGCTGATGGAGGGACGCCGCGTCAGATAACAAGTGGGCGATTTGATGTGGGGGCCCGGTTCTCAGGGGTTGATTCTAGCGGCCCATTACAATGGGCACGCAATGGCTCAGCAATTGTCTTTGACGGGATAACTGATCCTGCACGTGAAATCGACGGCATGTCTTCCGATATCAATATTGTTGATATTAAAACAGGTACGATATCAAGAATCCAATCAGATGCTGGGTTCTGGACAAATCCTGTTGTCTCTCCAAATGGTCGTCAGATAGCCTATACTGGATACGCTGAAGAGGCTGTGAATTATCCGGCGCAACAATTGCGAATTATGAATCTTGATGGCTCAAACGATCGAATATTGATTTCTGATTTACCAGACAGTGTTGGGTCACTTGATTGGGCTGATGATGGACGTGGGCTCTATTATACAATAAATTCCGAAGGAACCACGAATGTTAATTATGTCAGCACAAGTGGTAATGTTCGACAGATTACAAAGGGCAATCATATTCTTGCCTTATCATCTTTTGCTGGAAAAGTGGGGGTCGGAACATTTAGTGACCCTGATACGCCTCGCAATATTGCCCGGATTAATCTTTCCAATGGAAATATATCTCAACTAACAGATTTGAACGCAGATATTCTGGAAGATGTTGAGTTGGGTGATGTTGTTGAAGTTCAATATAAATCTAAAGACGGTACTCCAGTTCAAGGCTGGTATGTGACGCCTCCTGATTTCGATTCTTCAAAAAAATATCCGTTGGTTCTGTCAATTCATGGTGGACCACATGCCATGTATGGTGTTGGCTTTAACTACCGATTCCATGAATTTGCATCGCGCGGCTATGTAGTACTTTTCACTAATCCTCGCGGTTCTACGGGGTATGGCGCCGAGTTCGCTAATGCTATCGATAATGCATATCCGGGACGGGCTGACTATGAGGACCTTATGAGCGGTGTTGATGCAGTTATCGATACTGGCTTTATTGATGAAGAGCGGATGTTTGTTACGGGTTGCTCAGGTGGTGGTGTGCTGACAAGCTGGATCGTAACTCAAACTGATCGTTTTAAAGCGGCCGCCGCTTTGTGTCCTGTTATCAATTGGATTTCTTTCTCTGGTCAAGCGGATATAGGACGATGGTCCATGGCGCGTTTTCGCCCATTCTATTGGGAAGATCCAACAGAGTGGCTGGAGCATTCTCCGATTATGCATGTGCAAAATGTGACTACACCAACACTCCTTATGACTGGTGATAAAGATTTACGCACGCCTATTGCACAAGCCGAGGAATTTTATGCTGCATTAAAAATTCGTGGTGTTCCAACCCAGTTAATAGCCATGAAAAATGAGTATCATGGCACCACTTCAATCCCCAGTAATATGCTGCGCACCCAACTTTATTTAAGTAAATGGTTTGCAAAATATGGCGGAATTGCGTTTGAAG
>CAZGVP010000271.1:0-4517 GCA_964529135.1 uncultured Caulobacterales bacterium
GATGATTTTTTTGCGGTATCTGAAGATTTGATAAGCCGTGGACTGACAAATTCCGAAAAATTAGGAGCAATTGGCGGATCCAATGGCGGCTTGCTAATGGGGGTTGCGATGACGCAACGTCCCGAACTTTATAATGCGATTGCGATCGGGGTGCCGCTTCTTGATATGCTACGTTATCATACTCTTCTTGCTGGCGCGAGCTGGATTGGGGAATACGGTAATCCCGACATTCCCGAAGAGCGTGCGTATATTAAGCAGTATTCGCCCTACCAAAACCTCAGGGAAGATGGTGATTATCCGCGTGTATATTTCTCTACCTCTACAAAAGACGATCGCGTCCACCCGGGACATGCCCGTAAAATGGCTGCGAAAATGGAATCGTATGATCAATCATTTTTGTATTACGAGAATATAGAAGGTGGACACGGGGCTGCGGCCAACCTGAAACAAGCAGCCTTCCGACAAGCGCTGCAATATATCTATTTTAGTCGTTTGCTTGCTGGTGATGCGGAGTAAAATTTGCTTTTCCATAAAATATGGCGAGTCTCGCTGATATGTGAACGCATGTTAAGGGCTCATGGTTCCTGGGAACTTGTGCAATACTAGTCTTCTGGCATAAGTTTACGCCCAAAGATTAGTAATGCCATGACCATGAGTGTCATGGCACGGATATAACCAACCCAAAGGGGATGTAAATGAAGAAATCAATTATAGCTGCGACCGTTGCAATACTTGCGCCTGGCCTCGTAGGTATGGCCATTGCCGATGGGGATCATCATGAGGACCCTACGGGACAATTTGCCGTTGGTCAGGGGGATATTAGCACCGCCAGTAAAGGATATTATTCGATTGAACCAACTCATGCGTACATAAGTTTCAGCTATAACCATCTGGGGTTTTCTTATCCGGTTCTTGGGTTTACCGCATTTGGTGGATCACTGAATATCGACCCTGATGACCTTGCCGCCACCGAGGTTAGAATCATGATTGATGCAGCTTCGATTGATAGTCGTGTTGAGGTTTTTGACGGCCACCTGAAGGGTGAAAATTTCTTCAATGTCGAAGAACATCCGCAAATCACATTTAATTCCACAGCGGCACTGCCGGAATCGGAGGGTCATGGAAAAATTGCAGGTGATTTGACTATTAAAGGTATCACCAAATCGGTGGTGCTTGACGTTGTATTGCACAAGGCTGGCAAAAACCCGATCTCCGGTAAAGACGTTATTGGTGTTTCTGGCAAAACCACAGTGAAGCGAAGTGATTGGGATTTAGGGCTTTATGCGCCAAATGTTTCGGACGAGGTTGACATCGTCATTAGCGCTGAATTTATAAAATAATAAATAGCTTACAGCTTATAACAATCTGATCGCCTGGCCTCATACTATAACGTGAGGTCAGGCGTTTTCTTTTTGGAAACTGGCTCTATAGTGTTTTTCTTCGTCAGCATAAAGGGACGCATAATGGCCTGGTGGTTTGAAATTAAATTGTGGAAACGGGTCTTTCTGGGCCTGATCCTTGGTATTGGCTTTGGCCTTTTGGTGACTCAGATGATGGGCCCTGAGGCTGGCGAGGCGCTTTTGTTGAAGGTCAAAGTCATCGGTGATGTATTCATCCGTTTAATTCGGATGATTGTCGTTCCACTTGTATTCTTTACCCTGACGGCTGGTGTATATGCTATGGGGGACCCAAAAAAATTGGGGACAATTGGCGTCAAGGCGTTTGCGCTTTATCTGGTAACTACATTTTTTGCCAACATTATTGGCCTTAGTATGGGTACATTATTTAAACCGGGTGCAGGCGTTGACCTTGGCCAAGCGGTGCCTAAAAATCTTGACATTGATCCTCCGTCATTAGGTGATCGCTTAATAGGCATTATTCCGGAAAACCCATTTGCAGCACTTGTTAATGGAGATGTGCTTGCAATTATCTTTTTCGCAATATTGTTGGGGGTCGGCATTTTGCTTGCGCGTGAAAAAGGCGAACCTGCCGGCAGGTTTTTTGAGGCTGCTTCGGAAGCGATTTTAAAAGTCACCTACATCATTATGGAATTGGCTCCATTTGGTGTCTTTGCATTAATTGCATATGTGGCGGGGACAAAGGGAATTGAAACATTCACAGCAATATTAACATTGACGATCGCGGTTTATGTAGGAGCCGCCATCCACATGTTAGTGGTTTATGGCGGTTTGGTCAGGGTTGTTTTGGGTTTGCCGTTTGTTAATTTCTTCCGCGGTATTCTCGAAGCGATGATGGTTGCCTATTCAACCTCTTCCAGTTCTGCAACCCTCCCGGTTACAATTCGTGCCGTTTCAGAAAACCTTGGTGTCGATAAACCAGTGGCAGGATCTGTTTTGCCATTAGGGGCGACCATTAATATGGATGGCACCTCGCTCTATCTTGGTATTGTGGCTCTCTTCACCGCGCAGGCTTTTGGATATGATTTGGAATTGTACCATTACGCGATGATTGCATTGACGTGTGCGCTTGTTTCTATTGGTACTGCCGGTATTCCATCTGCATCTTTATTCCTCCTGGGAATTGTACTGACTGTATTCGATGTCTCACCAGAGCATACGGCATTGGTGGTTGGTTTTATTTTCCCATTTGATAGACTTCTCGACATGATGCGCACTGTGGTGAATGTGACTGGTGATGCAGCTGTGGCAACGGCGGTTGCCAAATGGGAAGGTGAATTGGACGAGGATGTGTATCGGTCAAAAATTCAACAGTAATGCATAGAATTGAACTTTACTGGTATAATTTGGGTTGGTAATTTTTGATTGTGTGAATTCTGCCTTGCCAGGATTGATTAAATAAACCGGCCAACGGATGACCTCATCAAATTGTGATCACGTGCTACTGGATTTCCAGTTGGGAGTTATATTTCAGTCCCTTATATTGGTGATTTTACAGAATAAGGCGTCAGGGATAAACTGATCGTCTTTAGGAGATGGTGCCGTCTTCTCTCCTCCCCCAGACGCCGTGCCATCTCCGCCTTTTTCTTCTTCCATATTCTTTTCTTGCAATGTGAGGTTGATGCACTGTTAAGCGTGTTTCGAAAATCATTGTGGCAAGTATGTACCTTAATGATGATGTGCTTGGCGTGGTGAAGGTGATGGTATACATAAGCTCCAGCCCAAAAATATAAGGATAAATCATGTCAGACTTCAGAAATTTTTTTTTGTGTTTCTCTTGTATTTTGCCTTTGATATCCGGCTGCACAAAGGACCAAACCGGAAAAAAATTAGCCGGGCAAGACCGGGATGCATTTATGGAAAACCTGCATACATTGTGCGGTAAAGCTTTTGCGGGGCGCTTGGCCAGTAATGATGCGGTTGATTCAGATTTCAGTGACGCGAACATGGTTATGCATGTGCGCGATTGTGAAGAGGGCGTTATTCGTATTCCCTTTCATGTTGATGATGATCATTCCCGTACGTGGCTTATCACAAGAGTGGGGAGACAATTAAAACTTGAACATGACCATCGGCATGAAGATGGTAAGCCGGATGCGGTGACGCTTTATGGCGGTGTGACCAATGATGATTGGGAGGGGATGGATGCGCGAACCCCAAACAAACAATCATTCCCGGCAGATGCCTACACAAAAGAACTTTTTGAGAAAGAAGGGTTAACGGCCTCACTTGAGAATGTTTGGACTGTTGAGGTTCACCCCGGAAAATTATTTGCCTATCAGTTAAGTCGACCGAACCGTTTGTTCCGGGTTGAGTTTGATCTTACGCAATCAGTAGATTTACCTCCTCCAGTTTGGGGCTATAAGGGGCAATAACCTGAATCATAGTATTAGCGCATTGCGGGAGAGTTAGATGATTGAAACTATCATCGTGTTGTTTATTGGTCTTATCGGAGGTTTTGCGGTTGGAACGCAATCTGGATTAGCGGGTGCGATGAGCCAAAAGGTTGGTGGTGCGGCTGGTAGTTTCATTATTCATATTGGCGGCGCTGTGGCTTCATTGGTCTATCTTCTCTTGCGAGGCGGCGAGCAAATTAACGAATGGCGTAGCCTGCCCTGGTATATGTTGGGCTCAGGCGTATTGGGCCTGGTTTTATATTTGACCCTTAACCAAACAATCCCAAAGCTCGGGACGACCTCAGCGGTTGCCCTTATCATTGTCGGGCAGTTGGTTGCGGGTGTGGCCATAGACCATTTTGGTGCATTTGGTCTGACTGTACGTGCGGTAGATCTCACCAGAGTCTTTGGCATTATGGTGCTGTTGTTTGGGGTCTATTTGATAACGAAATAGGGAAGTGCCAGTGCTAATGTTATTTTGGGGCGAGACTTGGTGTTGAGCATAAGGCACCCCTTGTTGACGCCTCTCCTTTGATCCAGTAAGACCCACGGCAACTTCACGGAAAAGATCACTTTTCCGCGTCCACCGTTACGACCCTCTCATTGTTGACTATAGAGAGAGACGAGATCGGGGATGTCTCGCCGTCGGGGTAATGCCCTCACGGCGACATTTTTGGTTTGCCGGTTGGTTCTCATATGATGA
>CAZGVP010000272.1:0-4476 GCA_964529135.1 uncultured Caulobacterales bacterium
CACCAAAACCCAATGCCTCAAGCCTCTCCGCTTGCGTCTGCGCATCGCCGACCACCAACCAATTCATGGCATCGGGGCGCAAATACTCCGCAGCAATTCTTTTAAAATCCTCAAGGCTCATCGCATCTATCCGCGCCGCGTTTCGCTGTAGATAATCATCAGGGTAACCATAAGCGCTGATTTGCCCAACCATACCAAGTTTAGCTGAGAGTGTTTCCGTTGCCAGTGCCTGCCCCCGCAAAAGCGCACCTTTCATTATATCCAGATCAGCTTGGGTGAAACCTGGACCATACCCAGCAACAATATCCTTGATCAATTGCATAGATTCCAAGGTCACGTTGGAGCGTACACTCGTACCAACCGTAAAGACACCACGATCTTTTGAGCCGGCAAAACCTGAGCCAATTCCGTATGTATATCCTTTATTGACACGTAACTCAGTATTCAATCGGGAGGTATAAATATCCCCCAGCAAGAAGTTTACTGAATTAGCGAGCGGGAAATCAGGGTCCAGCGCTGACAGAGACGGTCGCTGAATACGCAATATTGATTGCTTCGCACCGGGCACATCATAGAAATATATTTTCGAAGCTTCCACTGGAATAGCTTGCGGCAGGTTCATACTTGCTTGGGCTGCACCTTTCCAGCGTCGTTCAATATCAGCAAAAACAGCCCTTACACGCGCTTTATTAACGTCACCAACAATACGTAATTTTGCACCCACTGGAGTGTAGTTTGCAGTATAAAAAGATTTCAAATCATCGATTGTAACAGATGCAAGCTTTTCTTTCGTCCCATATGGCTGGTAATGTAAAATATGGTCGTCCGAGTATAGTAATTTAGACGCTTCGCGGCGTGATATGGAGCTGGGGTTACCAGCTGCCTGATCAATATTATTAATTTGCCTGCGAATCAGCAGGTCAAACTCATCTACATCCCACCGGGGCTCTAATAGAATTTCTTCCACCAAAGCAACGGTCGCATCAAGATTACGGGCAAGGGTGCTACCGGTAATAAAGGTTCCATTGGAATTAGCAAAAACACTAATGTCAGATCCAAGAGATTTAATAGCGTCTTCAAGCTCTGCAGGAGTCTTACTGGCTGTTCCCTTTTCCAACAGATCTGCCGCTAAATTCGCAATAGCAGGTTTTTCCGGGTGAACACGCTCCCGGCCCGCATCAATTGATAAAGAGAAATAAACGAGTGGAGTTTCGTCATTCTCAATACCATAAAAGCTGATACTTTCATCGTTAGTAGCGCGCCATAGTGTAGGCTGTGGCAAGGTGTAAGCCTCACCAAAAGGTGGCTCTGCTGAGCGATCAAAAGCAGATGGTGTAGGGTCAAAATTTCGAGCAGTAGGGTCAAAAACAAGTTCGACCTCAGCACCCTGTACGATCGGTTCTTCAACCACTTCTGCTTTTATTGCCCCTTCAAGGGCTAACGACAACTCACCCTTGGGCACAAAGCTGGTAGCGATGAACGCCTTATCCTTGATATAACTATTGTAAACCCGCCTCACATCCGCAGGCGTAACTGCCAGCAATGCCCCGATATCTTTTGAAATATATCCCGGATCACCTGTGAATAAATTATACTCACCAAGCTGAATAGCCTTGCCCAACACGCTTTGTAATTGCCCATAAAACTGCACTTCAAGGCCAGCTTTTATCCGATTGAGATCTTTTTCAGAAATACCATTCTCTTCAAATCGCATAAAACCTTTTTCAATGGCTGGAATAAGACCATCAAGGTCTTCACCCGCATTAGCACTAACAAACATATAGGCTTCGCCAGCTATCTCTGCGGTATTATTAAACATGGAAACGCTTGATGTGAGTTTTTCTTCATCGATCAAAACTTCATTCAAAGGCGCACGCTTTCCATCGGACAGATATTCTAACAAAATATCAAGTGCATAAGAATCGGGGTGGTACTGTTCCACTGACGGCCACACCATGGTTAACTGCGGCACTGTTGCAAAGCCATCTTCATGGTAGAGTGATTTATTTTGTGTCAACACACCAGCGCGTGGTGTAAAAGATTGAATTTCCTCCCCACGCGGAATTTCACCAAAGTATTTCTCAACCAACTGTTTTGCATTCACCGGATCAAAGTCACCGGAAATAGTTACCGTTACATTATTTGGCACATACCAGCGCTTATAAAAATTCTTCACGTCCTGCAAGGTTGCAGCATCAAGATCAGCAAGAGACCCAATGACCTGCCAGTTATAAGGATGGTCTTCCGGATAAAGCTCTTTACCAATAACATAAAAATTATGACCATATGGTCGGTTATCAACGCTTTGACGTTTTTCATTTTTAACGACCTGTTTTTCATTATCAACAACAGGCTGTGTGACAGTATTGATAAACCAGCCAAGTTTATCGGCTTCTGCCCAAATAATTTTCTCCAGAGCATCTGCCGGAACGGCTTGAAAATATTGAGTCATATCATTGGTGGTGAAACCGTTTGTGCCTTCACCGCCAATGCGTGTGTTCATTTCATCGAGACCACCATATCCAAGGTTTTCCGAATCCAGAAAAAGCAAATGTTCAAAAAGATGCGCAAACCCAGTACGCCCCGCAGTTTCACGAGCCGATCCCACATGAGCCGCCAGATCTATAGCGACAATGGGATCAGATTTATCCACATGCAGAATAACTTCAAGACCATTAGCGAGTTCAAATTTTTCGAACGGAATGGAAAGTGAAGCACCTGTATTTACCTTAGCTCCTAAAAAACCTCCATCAGAAATTTCAGCATTTTTGTTTTTCGTATCAGGCGCTGATGACTGTTCCTGATTGCAACTAGCAATTAATGCTAGAGCAGATACAAAACCAATCATGCGCACTCCAATTAAACCTAGTTTCAACATAAAACTCTCCTGTTGCCTTTGGACAGATGCTCCATCAATAACAAAAATTGACGAAACGATGCCTAACGAAGTCATTTTTGTCCATTCGACTTATCGAATGTGTGAGGATTTAACGCCATCCTGCGCGGTCAAAGACCTCCACTGCCTGGCGTTGGTTTTCTCCAAGAGCAGTCATTGGCAGACTATCTTCAACGAAAGACCCCAGATTTGAAACAGGCCCCCCGGACGCATCCAAATCGCTTAGAATAGGGTATTCGTTATTACCGCCAGAGAAAGAAGGTTGAATATCTTCACGCAAAAGAAACCGTAACAACGCTCTTGCATTATCTACATTTGGCGCATGGGCTGTGATGCCTGCACCTGAAATATTGACATGTGTACCGCGCCCCGGATTTTCCGCTGTGCCCTGGTTTGGAAATAGAATTCCTATACGATCTCCAATAGTCTTGTTCTGACCTTCCGTAGCGCCAGTGTAACGCGCTACATAATAGCTGTTCACAATCCCAAGACGACAATGACCAGCAGCCACCGCTTCAATCTGAGCACTATCATTGCCTTGTGGTTTGCGCGCAAAATTAGCAACTACCCCTTTAGTCCACTGCTCAGCGGTTTCCGTTCCGAGATGAGCAATAATGGAGGCCAGCAAAGATTGGTTATAAATATTGGATGACGGTCGTACACAAATCATACCCTCGTAAGCGGGGTCTGCGAGACTTTCATAACTTGTCAATCCCTCAGGCAATCCTTGCTCTTTATCGTAAACAATTACCCTAGCTCTTTTTGTCAGGCCAAACCAGTGACCGTGCGGATGCCGAAAATGAGCAGGAATACCGGCCTCTAACACTTCGTCAACGGTTGGTTGAAATAAGCTGCGTGTGTCCGCACGCCATAAAATACCTGCATCTGCCGTGATGAAAATATCAGCTGAGCTTGCCTCACCTTCGGAGGCAATCCGTTCGATAAGGGCATCGCCGCGGCCTTCAATATAGTTGACCTTGATACCGGTCTCATCTGTGAATTTTTTATAGATGGTCAGATCATTATCATAATGACGTGCTGAATATACGTTGACAACGCCATTCTTCACATCAGATGTGATATTGGTATCAGTTTTTCCGCACGCAATAACTGTGAGTATGGCCAAACCGGTAAAGATAATAGAATTAATCCTGATACGCATTTTAAATTCTTCCTTCAATGAACTTTATTTCTTCTGTTTTAAGTGCGGTACGAACAGATGTACCGATCGCTATTTCTTGTTTTGAGTGCACTCGAACCAAACCATCGCCAACATTGTTAGAAACCTCACCACTACCGAGAAAATGAACCCAGTGTGGCCCAGAAAATCGACTGTCTATTACCTTTGAGGAACCACCAGCACCCACCTCAATTGAAATAGCTTGCGGGGTAATGACTAGCTCCACACTCTGTCCAGTAGACATCTTTGCTGTATCTGAAACAAGATGTGGCGGGATTGAGCAAACCCCAAAACGGGTTTTCAATGTTTCACCATCCAGTAAAGCTGTAATTTTTTGCGATCCAGAAAATAACATTGCCCCTTGGGAGATTTATGACTTCACTACTAGAGAGGTTATTGG
>CAZGVP010000273.1:0-4454 GCA_964529135.1 uncultured Caulobacterales bacterium
TAATCAGTGACAGGTACAGTTCATTAGATTTGTACTTTGACTTGGTATGTGACAGTAATCTTTCACAATATTTTCTTTCTTTTTTGCCGGTAATGAATCCATCTCATATAGAAGAACTTTTTGGGCGTCTGCCGATCCTGCATAATTCTTGAGTAAATCTTTTGTCAGATTTTTAAGTTTAGTTTTTGTGGAATGGTTTTGTTCATTGTGATTTGCAACAACAGTGAGTAAATTATCGATATGGTCATTCATCACATCAAAGAGAATTTCCTCTTTTGACGGATAATAATGGTAGATAAGCGATTTCGAAACATTACAGTGCGCAGCGATTTCCGAAATAGTCGCCGCCATAAAGCCTTGCCTTCCAAATAGCTCGGTCGCCGTCTTTGTAATAATTTCGCGTTTTTTATCATAATCAGCCGCTTGCGTACGAGCCATGGCTTATCCTTTTATTGCCTCAAAAAATGCAAGATTTTTTACTAAAATGCATTCATTGTGAGCAAATCATAACTAGCAACGGCATCGCCATCTTGATTGGTGACAAGCACATCCCATCGAACCTCGCCATACTCATCATTTCTTTTCTTTTTTGATTTGGCTGTAAGGCGCACTTTAATTGTGTCTCCAGCAGGAACTGGCGTCAAAAACCGTAATTCATCTAACCCATAATTTGCGAGCACTGGTCCAGGTGCAGGATCGACAAAAAGCCCCGCTGCAAACGAAAGAATTAGATAACCGTGAGCGACCCGGCCGGGGAAGAAAGGATTAGCTTTTGCCGCATTATCATCCATATGAGCATAGAAGGTATCGCCCGTAAATTCAGCAAAATGCTCTATATCTTTTAGCGTAATCTGGCGTTCTTTCGTTATGATGGTTTTTCCAATTTCCAGTTCATCAAATTTCAGGCGAAATGGATGAGGGCTATCATCAGTAACCGGTCCATCTTTCATCCATTGATTTGTCACACCGGTGAGTATTGATGGTGAGCCTTGCACCGCCGTTCTTTGCATATAATGTTTAACACCGCGAACACCTCCAAGTTCTTCGCCGCCGCCAGCTCTACCTGGACCACCGTGCACAAGCACGGGCAGGGGAGAACCGTGCCCTGTTGATTCTTTGGCGCTATCACGATTTATGATTGCAACACGGCCATGATACGCAGCTGAACCAAGTATTATTTTTCGGGCAACTAATGGGTTATGTGTAAACAATGACATAACAAGAGACCCTTCCCCCATGTTACAAAGTTGAATAACATCATCAATTGAATCATAAGGCATCAACGTAGACACAGGCCCAAACGCCTCTACTTCGTGCACCTTGGTGGCTTCCAAAGGGTTAGGGCACCTTAGAAGCACAGGGGAAATAAATGCACCGCTTTTTACATCTGCACCTATGACATCCACATGATCAGGGTCACCAAAAACGATATCAGCTTCTTGTGCCAATATGCTAATCTTTTCGCGAACATCATCACGTTGAGCTGAGCTTACCAAAGCCCCCATTCTCACATCCTCATGAGAAGGATCGCCTACTGTTATTTTAGCGAGCCTATTTTTCAGGGCCTCTTCTACAGCATTAGAAAGCTTCGATGGAACAAATGCCCTGCGGATAGCAGTACATTTCTGACCTGCCTTAACAGTCATTTCCCGAACCACTTCTTTTACGAACAGATCAAACTCGGGAGAGTTTTCATCAGTATCTGGTCCAAGCACAGTTGCGTTAAGGGAGTCTTGCTCAGCTACAAATCGTGTTGACTCACTGATAACTCGAGGGTGATTTTTGAGTTTCGACGCCGTTGCTGCGGAACCTGTGAATGAAACAATGTCTTGCCCCGTTAAATGTTCGAATAAATCTCCAGTTGATCCAACGATAAGTTGTACTGATCCTTCAGGAAGAAGGCCCGCCTCAATAATAATACGAAAAGCTGCTTCAGCCAGATAGGAGGTTGCAGTCGCAGGTTTAATAATTGCTGGCATTCCAGCCAGAATTGTTGGGGCTAATTTCTCAAGCATTCCCCAAACTGGAAAATTGAACGCATTAATATGGACAGCCACACCTTGCATTGATGTGTAAATATGTTGTCCCATAAAAGTGCCTTCACGAGAAATTTGCTCGGAAGGGCCATCGACAAGGACTTTATCATCAGGAAGATGACGACGCCCTTGTGAAGACATGGAAAATAACGTACCCGCCCCCCCTTCAATATCAACCCATCCATCTTTACGAGTTGCACCAGTTGAAAAATTTAATTCATAAAGCTCTTCCTTGCGAGCCATAATCGCTTTGCCCAGGTCCTTAAGGATATAAGCGCGATCATGGAAGGTCAGCTCACGGAGTGCGGGGCCACCAACACTACGAGCATGGTCAAGCATTTTTTTGAAATCGATACCATCCGAACTTGTTTGTGCAACCGGTTGTCCAGTAACGGCAGAAGGTATGGTGCGCAACGCGCTGTTGCCGGCAACCCATCGATCGGCAACAAAATTCTCAAGTACAGAGACAGACATGGAAAACTCCTAATAGCATTTTTATTATTGATAGTTGCTGACAGAGAAATTCAGTTATTTCCCTTTAAAGACCGGAACGCGTTTGTGCATAAAAGCGTCTACACCTTCTTTATAATCCTCTGATTGACCAAGGGTGCGCATTTTATCACGCTCCATGTCAAGCTGTTCGTTGAGTGACCGGGTAAAAGCTGTACGGATCAGTTTTTTTGTTTCAACTAATCCACGCGTTGGTGCTTTCGAAAATTTCTCAAGCAAAGCTTCTACATTTGCTTCAAATTGATCATCCTCTGCACATTTCCAGATCAATCCCCAATCTGCAGCTTGCTCGGCGCTTACCGGATCACCGGTTAGGGCCATACCCAATGCGCGTGCATGACCGACTAAACGCGGCATAACCCATGATCCACCAGAATCGGGCACAAGACCAATATTGGCAAATGACATTACAAATTTTGAACTCTGTTTTGCAATTACGATATCGCATGCAAAAGCGATGGATGCACCAGCGCCTGCGGCAACACCGTTCACTGCGCATACAACAGGGATGGGCAGTGAGGTTATTGTGCGGATCAGCGGGTTATATCTTTTTTCAACGGATTCTCCGAGGTCTACTGAATCATCCCCGGGGGAGACCGCACGGTCTGACAAATCTTGCCCGGCACAAAAACCGCGTCCGGCACCAGTGATCAGCAATACTCTGACGTTGGCATTTCCCTCAATAGATTCAAGTGCTTTTCGAACTTCTTCATGCATTTGAACTGTAAAACTGTTGAGGCGCTCGGGCCGATTAAGGATGAGGCGCGCGATGCCATTATTTGCCGAAAAGTTTATCGTCTCATAGGTCATTTATCTGCTTAGCCACTTTTTTGTTGAATTCATCTTGTTGACGATATAATAAATTGACCGACCGGTCAATTATATGAATGTGCATAACTACTTATTCGTATAACTTCCTTATGACCTATACTGAGTAACATACTATGTTGCTGTTTTTGAATTGGTTCAACTGATATGACTGACGCTTTTATCTGTGACGCAATCCGCACCCCAATAGGCCGCTACGCTGGGTCTTTATCCTCTATACGTGCGGATGATCTTGCTGCAATTCCTCTGCGGGCATTAAAAGAACGAAACCCTGATATTGATTGGGATTGCGTTGATGACCTGATCATGGGGTGTGCCAATCAGGCGGGTGAAGATAATCGCAATGTTGCACGGATGGCAGCGCTTTTAGCTGACCTTGGCGAGACTATCCCAGGCACGACCGTCAATCGTTTATGTGGTTCTGGCATGGATGCTGCGATCATTGCAGCGCGATCAATAAAGGCAGATGAAAATGGCTTTCTTATTGCCGGCGGTGTTGAGGCTATGTCACGTGCACCTTTTGTAATGGGCAAAGCAGATACCGCATTTTCTCGTAGTAATGAAATATTTGATACCACGATGGGCTGGCGTTTCATCAATCCCATACTGAAAGCTCAATATGGCGTTGAATCAATGCCGCAAACAGCTGAAAATGTTGCAGAGGATTTTGGCATAAATCGGGAAGATCAAGATGCGTTCGCGCTTCGCTCCCAAACCAGAGCCGCCGCCGCGCAGGAAGTTGGCAGGTTCGAAAGAGAAATCACGCCCGTATCGATACCACAACGAAAACGTGATCCAATCATCTTCGCCAAGGATGAACATCCTCGCGCAACGACGATGGAAGGTTTGGAAAAACTGAGACCTTTCGTAAAAAGCGATGGGGTTATAACGGCGGGCAATGCGTCTGGCGTCAATGACGGTGCAGCAGCCATGCTCATCGCTTCAGAGGCCTCTGCCAAGAAAAATGGACTGACACCGCGCGCCAGAATTATCACAGGAGCCGTTGTTGGGGTCACGCCACGCATTATGGGTATCGGTCCCGTACCAGCGACAAAAGCGGTTCTCGTAAAAGTAAATCTC
>CAZGVP010000274.1:0-4439 GCA_964529135.1 uncultured Caulobacterales bacterium
ATAGGGATTATGGCGGGCCCAAAAAAAGACCGGATCCAAAGATCCGGTCAGTAACGAGCAAGATTGAGGGCTCAGTTTATGCTCGCGAAACCCTAAAGTCGGCTTAGCTGTATATTGCTTAAATGTGGTGGAATCATGCATTTTTCACTGAAAAATTGCGCCACTTAACCAAACTATGCTTACTGACTAAACATAAAATCGCGCAACACATCCGGCAAGCCAGTTCATCGCAAACTATGAACCGTCTATCGCAGCTCACTTTCTGTTCACCGAAAAAGCTGAAATCCTGGCCTGTCCTAGTCTAATCAGGTGCCCAGCGGCGTACAATTTCTTCTGCCGCACGCGCTGTTTCATTGATGGGAGAGTACTGCCAATCAACAAAACGGCCCTCAAAAACACGCAAGGCCCCTCTTGCTTCAAGTTCATCAAAAAAACGACTGAACTTGCCCGCTTTGCCTTCAAGAGGAAATCTGTAAACCGGTTTACCAGACGCTGTAGCTTCGCCGATCATATTTACACTGTCCTCTGTAACAAGAATATAATCGACTAACCCTAATATACCAGGATAGACGCCATCTTGCGATGCACTCTCACGACAATCAACAAAAGCAACATTTTCCCCAGACATGCGCTCGCGAATCTTAATCCAATGTGAATCTTTCGTACGCCGGGAATTGCTTATGATTAGCGCCGTTCCCTCTGAAACAATCATTTCCAGGTTTTCACAAAGACGGTCGATAACATGATTTGTCATCTTCAGGACTCGATTGGAACCACCGATAAGAACTGCAGCTCTTGGCTTGGATAAACCATCAAACCTGCTTTCCAGTGCCGCGGCAAATTCATCAATTTTTTCAACTGTCACCCGTGATGGCGCGCCCAGAATTGAAAAAACACTATCCCCACTCACCTTATCGTGGCTTGGAGGAATAACCATATCAAACAATGATGATGGTGCTTTGGGATCTTGCAACTGAATAGTAAACGTCTCTGGGAAACGTTTTTTTAAAGCAATAGTCAAGGGAACAGTTTGACGACCAGCAGCTATCCATAGATCAGGGTAGGGAGCACGCATCAAGTGCCCCTTGGCAGTTAAAAGTGTGAAAGGGTTGGGCCAAACACTTCCCGGTAGGTGTTGCCAGGGTGATTTTATGGCAATATGCTTCACGCTTATATCAAGATAGACAGATCTCGATATAGCTTCCGCTAACCCAAAAGCTTGATTTTGTGCCCCTGCAGTTCCAGTTGTGACAACCCAACAGGTCTTGATCATCCTTGGCGATTGGGTTGCTAACTTCGGTGATAATGCCGACACGATTATTTCCTGACACAAGATTTCCGGTTCACGGGGCCGGTTCACGGGGCCGGCTCACGAAGATAGATGATAATCTATATAAACCGGTTTAATCCTTGGTAAATTCTGATTTCCAAAATTATTAATCCCTCAAAACCTGTTTAATACATAACATGCTCACGCATAGCTGATCGCTTGGGTCTTTTCTCTATCTTTTTCAGGCGATATAGGCTACCCGACAATAATGGAGTTCAGGATTAATGCGCTCTAATTGGGTATTTTAGGAACAATGGTTATGACTGCACTTTATGTGATTATCGGATTTATCGCTATTTTATGTGCCCTTAGCTTGCTTGAAAAAGGCCGCATAGACTAGATATGGCATTCATGCCTACCCGCAATGGTACGCTTTAAGATAATCCGGTCATTCATTCCTCAAACGGGGCCATCTTTCATTCATGTACACAGAGACTCTCCTCGTCATTGTTGGACTTATTGCACTTCTTGTAGCCGGTGAGTTGTTGGTTCGCGGTGCTGTTGATTTAGCTCGAGCCTTGAATATACCAGCCCTCGTGGTTTCCCTTACCATCGTTGCTTTTGGCACATCGGCTCCAGAAATTTTTGTTTCTGTTCAAGCCGTGATGCAAGGCAGTGCCGGGATCGCTCTTGGTAATATTATTGGCTCGAACATCGCCAACATTTTAATGGTGATTGGCATGCCCGCAATTATCTACCCAATATCAACACATGTCCCGGGCTTACATCCCCATGCAGTCGTCTTAACGCTTGCAACTTTAGCCTTCACCTTTGCTGCCTTTTTTGTCGGAGCGATAAATTTCTATATTGGCCTGGCACTGTTCAGCTCATTAGTCGCCTATCTAACCTATATGTTACTGGAAGCCTTGAAAGGGCGTAGCGAAAACCCCGTGTTAGATGACATAGAAGAATTCAGCGATTCCGATGGTCTACAATTTTCAACAATTCTTTTCATTATAACCGGGCTAGTGGGTCTACCACTCGGCGCACATCTTCTAGTCAGCAATGGTTCCAGTCTTGCGAGCGGTTTAGGTGTGCGTGAATCAGTAATTGGCTTAACTGTCATTGCTTTTGGAACCTCACTGCCCGAGCTTGCTACCGTTCTTTCTGCAGCACTGAAGAAAAAATCAGACGTCGCCATTGGGAGTATTATTGGCTCTAACATTTTCAACTTACTTGCAGTTGGAGGCGTAACTGGCCTTGTTGGCGGCGCAACTTTTGATAAAGCTACCCTGCACTTTGAACTGCCAGTGATGATTATCGCAACAACGCTGCTTGTGGGGTTTGTCTTTGCTAAACGCGATATCCAACGCGGCACAGGCATCATCATGGCAGCAGGATATATCGCGTTTATCCTCTATCTGGCTAAAACAACGAGCATTCTATAGACTGCCAGTTGAAACCAATAAGCGACAACAAACTCTACCCTTCTTCTTTTTGGTTGAGAATGAACCTATGCCCATTGTAACTAAGCCACAATCTGCTCTCATCACCGGTGCTAGCAAGCGACTTGGCAAAGCCATGACCCTTGCGCTTGCGCAAGCTGGCTATAGCGTTGGTGTGCATTACAATTCATCGAGTAAAGCCGCTAATGAACTGGTCTCACACCTATGCGCGAAAGGTTATAGCGCAATCGCGGTTAAAGCCGATCTGACATCAGAAGATCAGGTTTCCACTTTGATTTCCAAGGCTTCAGACGCTCTTAAAATGCCACTGAGTGTACTGGTGAATTCAGCATCAGCATTTGAGAATGATGATGTTGATACTATGACGCGTGAGAGCTGGGACATACATGCCGAAACCAATTTACGGGCACCTGTCAAACTTATTCAAGATTTTACACGTCAGATAGTTCCCGGTGCCAATAATCAGGTCATTAATATGATTGACCAACGGGTTTGGAAGCTAACCCCACAGTTTATTTCTTATACTACATCAAAATCGGCCTTGCTGACCCTAACCACAACCCTCGCACAAGCTCTTGGACCAAAAGGAATCCGTGTCAATGCAATTGGCCCTGGACCAACCCTTCGTAATAAACGCCAATCTGAACAAGACTGGGTAAAGCAGAACGCATCCACTGTGTTAGGCCATGGGGCCACACCCGAAGATATTGTTCACGCGCTTTTATATCTTTTAGAAGCTCGCGCCGTGACAGGGCAAATGATTGCTGTTGATGGGGGACAACATTTAACTTGGCAGACACCAGACGTTATGATCAACGAGTAATGCCGTCCACTCACTCAATTTATATGTTACCGCTGTAATTAAGCACACCCCAAACCTACTATTCCGAAAGACATGATTTAAATGGATGATTATCGCAGAATATTTGTACGCGGCCTTCGCATAGACGCTGAGATTGGCGCCTACGAACATGAATTTGGACAAACACAACCATTAGTGATCGATTTCGAGATCAGTGTAACTGAACCTGTAATACCCGACTCAGATAGTATGGAAGATGTGCTCTGCTACAATCGATTCTCTCAATCTATTCAGGAAATTGTAAGTGCTGGACACATTCAGCTAGTAGAAACTTTGGCTGAACGTATTTGCAGTATGGCCCTCACCCATCCAATGGTGAAAGATATTCGCGTTCGAATCGATAAATTAAATGCCATGGACGACGCAGACGCGGCAGGCGTTGAGGTCTACAAACAACGTCACGGATAACAAATTACTATAATCGTAAAACAATATCAGATTGAAATAATCTTATTTGTGTCGATAAATGTCTCTGATATCACCAAATCATCAATAAGTATAAAAAAGGTCGGTGACATTGCCACCGACCCTAAAACTCTACAAGTTTTTGCCAGAATTAACGACGTTTCGCTGTTTTCCGCTTCGTCGCTTTTTTCTTAGCTTTTTTCTTTTTTGTTGTTTTCCGCTTCACGGCCTTACGTTTAGTCGCTTTTTTAGCCGTTTTTTTCTTAGCAGTTTTCTTTTTAGCTGTTTTGCGCTTGGTAGTTTTGCGCTTAGTAGCTTTTTTCTTGGTCGCTTTTTTCTTAGCGGTTTTCCGCTTCACGGCCTTTTTCTTGGCTGTTTTTCTTTTCGTAGCCTTCTTTTTAGCTGTTTTTTTCTTAGCGGTTTTCCGCTTCACAGC
>CAZGVP010000275.1:0-4372 GCA_964529135.1 uncultured Caulobacterales bacterium
ACCTCGATGACGAATTGCGCGCGGTAAAAGTTTGAGTGCATGCGCCGGATTATCAGTTATGATTTCGCCACCCCTAGCATGAGGGTGCTCCATAAAATACCGTCCAAGCTGATCGTAGCGATTTCCAAGACCATTGCCCGCCGCCAATAAAAGCCGCGCCGATTCTATTGTACCAGCTGCAATAACAAAGACTTTCGAGGTCACTTTTAGGAATGTGTTCTTAAAACTTTTCGCAGACACAGAAAGCAATTCTCCCGCATCCGAGTATTCAATCTCCGTTACGGTAGCGTTCAGAACGATATCACAGTGATTTAACGAAGGTTGCTCCGTATCCGCGAAGCGCTCACCCTTCTCATCAAAAACCCAAAGTCCTGTATCTATTTTGGTTGGATCAAATTCTGGGCGCTTAAATCCCAGTTTGTCCCAATTTCCGTCAGGTTTTTCTAATCCAAGTTGGTCAAATACCTTCGCATAATACGGCTGCAACGCCGACTTTTTGATCGGCCAACCACTATGGTTTACGAATGTTCGTTTTTCAAAATCAATCTCGTCAAGCTCTGCACAACGCCCGCCCCAAATCGCCGCCGTCCCGCCAAAAAGCCGCAAATGCGAACTTTTAAGATCGTAATATTCCATACCGATATTTTGGCCATCAGAAAGCTCTGCCGTATCACGCCGAAAGTCTTTGTCTCCTGACTCTAAAACAGCAACTTTTAATCTCGAGCCTTTGAGGGATGCGGCAAGTGTTTGTCCGGCGACGCCCGCGCCGATGATGCATACATCTGTTTCAATAGCTTTGGAGCCATCTATGCTTTCAAGGTCAATCAGCATGAGACTTCTGGCCTCTTAAATGGCCGTAAAGTTCTTACGAGCCATTTCAGCACTACCGAACAATTTACGGCAAATCTCGTAATCCTGTGGTGTGTCGAGCTCCGCCCAAGTTGCACCCTTGATATTGGTCGTATCAATAACCTGGCCATTTTGAGCCAGCCCATGAATAGCAGACAAAAACCAGCTCTTTGTGCCTTCTTCCAATTTCATCAAACGCTCAAGTTCGTTTCGAAAAATTTGCGGTCCCTCATTCATGAAGCGCAACATACCGATAGATTCGCCCTGTGTTTGCCGTGGAAGCAACGTCTTACTAATTGCAGTTAAGCGCGTGCCCTCAAGTGAGACCTTCATATCGTCCGCATCATAATGGCCTTTTTGATCAATCGTCACAGTGATGTCCTTAGCCGGCGCATCGAGTACTTTTTCAAGAAGGGGCGGGCTAAAAAGTGTATCACCGTTTATCAGCAAGAAATCTTGCTTCATCGAATCACGGGCCATCCAGCAAGACGCCAGATTATCTGCAACTTGGAAAAACGGATTATAGAGGATATCGACCTTTGGTCCGGTCTGACGCACGGAAATTTCTTTCTCAACCAAATGCGCGTTAAATCCTGTCACGACGGTGGCTGTTTCAATCCCATGACGAAACAGCATGTCTAGCTGCAAGCTTAAAACAGTAGTCAGCCCGACCGGCAAAAGGCATTTAGGTACATCGGTTGTGAGGGGCAGAAGACGCGACCCACGTCCAGCGGAAAGAATAACTGCATGCATAGCGATGATGGTTCCTTAAAGACCCTACGAACCCCAATCGACCACTTCAAAACCCTCTTCACCAGAAGCCTTGAGAAGCTTACGATCAGCGTTAACGGCAACACCAATGTCGGAAAATCTCAGAATTTCAACATCTGAATAACTATCGGAATACATTGTGATAATTGCGTTACTTTGTTTCAGTTTCGGATTTTTCGCAAATAACTGCTTCACACGATCTAGCTTCTCTTGGCCATAGCAGTTTTTGGAATCAAAGTCAGAAGTGAGCTTTGTACCTTCCCATTTCAAATCCGTGGCCACCCAATGTTCGATATTCAGACGCGCGGCAATAGGCCTGACAATAAGATCGACGGCCGCGCTCGCTATGATAATCACGTCGCCATTCGCCTGATGGTTTTGCAGCGCTTGAATTGCACCTGGGCGTAGTCCACGTGCAACCTCATTGTCTGCAAATTCAGAGGCTAATTTTTCCAAGTGAGCGCGAGACTTACCTACCATACTCCAACGCATCATAGCTTGCTTAACGCGGATGCGCGGTAAATGACCTTGTTTGTAGCGCCATTGGGCAAAGCCAGCAGAGATCACCAGAGGCAACCAAAGCCAGGGCCTGCGCCGAACCATCTTTAGAACGAAGCGCCCCCATGTTCCTTTTTTTGTCAACGTGTAATCTAGATCGAAGATCGCGATATTCGTCATTCCAAATCCATCCAGCTTCGAAGCGAATTGCGCGCAAACGATCCGACCAACACGACGCCAATGTTAAAAAAGATGCAAGCCCATGTCCAAACGGCAACGGTATAAAACCCCCAACGCCCTGCCTCAGGCAGCCACGGCACCAAGCATATGCCAATCATAAAAATAAACGTGTTAGGGTTGCGCCGCGCCGTGATGAAACGAAGGGCAGAGTTCACTGGGCGCCATACATGTATATGAAATCCATGCTGAGCGATAAATATACCTTCAATGATACGATCAACAACATACCCAATAAATATGGCTACTAAGGCAAGTGTCATGTAATCGTTCATCGTTTCGGCTAATACAAAGCTTCCGCCCAACCCAACAAACCACGCCCAATACCAAAAAGGTGGATGGATAAGGTCAATACCATGATCATAAATATTACCCCACCAACTATACGTCATTGTTGTACGGGCCAGTTTCCCATCTACGGTATCTAGGAAAGTCATTAGCCAGCCGGCCAGAAACCCTAGGAACCATTGTCCGTTCCAAAAGTAATACATTGCTGCACATGCCAAAACGAGACTGAGCGTTGTAACTGTATTTGGGCTTATTCGCAGCGCAGCGCAGGCACGCGTGACATAAAAGGCCGGCAATGGCCAAACCCATTTCGTAACGAAGTCAGTAATACCCTTATAAGAACTGGCAAACTGCTTACGCATAATATCGACAACAGAAGCATCATTTACATGTAAAGCATACGGCTTTTCTTTTTTTCGCAGGGCTTTGTTATAGCCATCATCTAAATCCTCGGGACGCGCAATTTTGATTTTCGAGTTCTTAAGTGCGGCAACATTTTTACCAATTAGGTTTTGTGCAGTATTCGCATCGACACCATTTACTCCAATTATCTTGTCATCTGCCACCAGTGCTACTTCGCCAGCTGATACAAAAGCTTTTGCAAGGGCCGATGAAAGAACCCAGTCGACACTGAAATGCACGGTGCTCTCGGCGTCCTTAGTCTGCGCGACACCCGCCTTTTTAAAAGCACGCTCTTGCCACTCACTCAATGGCAGCCCCCAAATTTTTAGATCCGTTTTGCCAATAAGGTTTAGTTTCGGCCTTGCCGCTACATCTTGCATGTCATTCTCTACGTATTGATCGATCTGTGTGCTTGTCCGTCGAACCCGCCCTGTTGAGTGTAACCAAGACAGACCGGCGGGACACTTATCCGATCATTGTAGCTTGTCTCTGAGGGCTTCGTAAGGGGTCTGGCCATTGTGCGCGCCGTGCGGCCTGGCGAAGTTGTAGAACCGTTCCCATTCGTCGAGTTTGGCTTCGAGATCGACATCTCCTTTATAGCTGGGGAGCTGGTAAAACTCTTGCTGATCGGATCGGTGGGATCGCTCAACTTTTCCATTGAGCTGTGGAGTGCCCCGTTTAATGTAGGCGTGTCGGATGCCCTTGTCCTCGACATGCCAATGAAACTTGGCTTGGAACTCATGGCCATTGTCAGTCCGAACTTCGCGAATGCGGAACGGAAACTTCTCAATGATATGATCAATGAAGTCGATTGCGTTTGCCTGCGTGTGTTTGTTGTAGATCTTGAGCGCCCGGACACGTGTCGCATCATCAATTGCTGTGTATTGGTACCGGCGAACCTTCTCGCCGCTTTTCCCTTTGAAGGCCAGGAACTTGACGTCCACTTGGATATGGTGACCAGGTACCTGTTTCTGATACCGTTTGGTGTGTAGCTTGCGCGTTCGCGTGCCTCTAGGTAGGCGGTTGAGGCCGTTGCGTCTGAGAATGCGATAAACCCCGGCGTCTGAAATTTTGATGTCGTGATAGCGCGCCAAGTACCAGACTATCCGGATCGGTCCCAAGTGATACTTGCGGCGCAGATACAGAACCTTTTCGACAATCTCAGAAGGGGTTTGATTGGCCGGGTTCTTCGGAATGGACTTCGCATTCTTCAGTCCGGCTTCACCGCGCTTTTGAAATGCATCCCGCCATCTATAGAAGCTGGACCTGCCAACCCCGAAATACCGACATGCTTTGCGGACATTGCCGATCTTCTCGGCATATCGAA
>CAZGVP010000276.1:0-4364 GCA_964529135.1 uncultured Caulobacterales bacterium
GTTATGGTTTATGGAATTGGAAGATCATCATTTACGCCCGCGGTTGGCGGCGGCGCTGTTGCGGGAGCAGCGCGACGATGGCTCTTGGGAAGTTTATAAAAATGCGCCTGCGGGTGATATCAATACGACGGTTGAAGCATATGCGGCTCTGCGATCCTTTGGTATGAGTGCAGATGAGCCGGTTTTGAAAAAAGCCCGAGAGTGGATTTTTGCCAAAGGCGGGTTAAAAAATATTCGTGTGTTTACCCGCTATTGGCTGGCGTTGATTGGTGAATGGCCGTGGACAAGGACTCCGAATGTTCCGCCTGAGGTTATTCATTTTCCAAAATGGTTTCCATTTTCGATTTATAATTTTGCGCAATGGGCCAGAGCCACTTTAATGCCTATTGCTGTTCTTAGTGCGCGCCGGCCCTTGCGTCGTTTGCCCAAAGACCGCCAGTTAGATGAATTGTTCCCCGAAGGTCGCGATGAATTCGATTATGTTTTGCCCAAAAAAGCTGGCGCAGATTTATGGGACAGTTTTTTCCGCATTACTGATAAAATATTGCATGCTGGGCAGTCTGTTGGATTGGCCCCAATCCGTGAAGGAGCAATCAAACGTGTGCTTGAATGGGTTATTCAGCATCAAGATAGTGATGGCGTTTGGGGTGGAATTCAACCACCATGGATCTACTCGATGATGGCCCTCTATAATGAAGGGTATGGTGTTGATCACCCTGTTATGGCGGCGGCGTTTGGTGCGTTGGATAATCCACGATGGCGTGAGGATGTGGGGGAGGCGACGTTTATTCAGGCGTCGGTGTCGCCGGTTTGGGATACCGTCTTGTCTTTATTGGCATTTGATGATGCTGATAAGTTGGAGGAATATCCAGTGGAAGTAGAGAAATCTCTAAGCTGGATACTCGATAAACAGGTATTGCGCGGAGGTGATTGGCAAGTCAAAGTGCCTGACGTTGCTCCTGGTGGTTGGGCGTTTGAATATGAAAATACATTCTATCCAGATACGGATGACACAGCGGTTGCATTGATTGTTCTGTCGCAGTTTCGTAATGATCCAATATGGAAAGAGCGTGGCATCGAGAAAGCTATTAATCTTGGTGTGAATTGGCTTTTTGGCATGCAAAGTAAAAACGGCGGGTGGGGGGCGTTCGATAAGGATAATAATAAAACTATCACCACAAGAATTCCATTCTGCGATTTTGGGGAGGCATTGGACCCACCATCCGTGGATGTAACAGCGCATATAATTGAGGCGTTTGGTAAGCTTGGTTTCCGCGCTACCCATCCAGATGTGAAGCGTGGGCTTGATTATCTAAAAACAGAACAAGAAGACAATGGCGCTTGGTTTGGCCGTTGGGGGGTCAACTATGTATATGGAACAGGCGCTGTATTACCGGCATTAGAAGCAATTGGTGAAGATATGTCTGCAGAGTATATTGCGCGTTCTTGCGATTGGTTAAAATCTGTGCAGCAGGAAGATGGTGGATGGGGTGAGAGTTGTGCATCCTATATGGACCCTTCAATGATGGCCAAGGGAAATGCAACGCCATCGCAAACTGCATGGGCATTAATGGGGCTTGCTGCGGCTGGACGCGATGTTGATAGAGATGCGATGGAAAAAGGCACGGCCTGGCTATTGGAACGCCAAATCGATGGTACTTGGGATGAGCCTGAATATACAGGTACAGGCTTTCCAGGTTATGGTGTCGGTTCAACAATTAAGCTTAATGATCCCGGTTTGGAAGACCGATTAAAGCAAGGAACTGAGTTAAGTCGTGCATTTATGATTAATTATAATATGTACAGGCATTATTTCCCATTGATGGCATTATCGCGAGTGCGTAAAGTGCTTGAAGTTTAAACCGCATCTTATTCCAAATTTGCTAATGGTTCTTGTGATGGTTTCAGGCTGCGTAAATAATCATTGGTGAAGTCTACTTTTAATTCCACCCACAGAGGTTTGTGATCTGAAATCTGAAATGTACGCCATTTATCTTTGTAATATTTGCGTAATAGCGTTTCTGTTTTTTCATTACTTTGTTTCTCAGGAAAGAATGGAGAGTAAGCATTGAAATCTTTGTCGGTATCTTCGAATATGATGGTTTCGAAATCAAAAATACCGGCATTATCCACTTCCAGCATTTTATTTTTAATACGCAAAGCTATTTGATCATATTGTTTGTCACCTTTCAAATTGCTTTTTACGCCCATTAATTCTTTTGGTAGTGTGAAACCATGTTTCGTCAATGCTTTCATGGTTTTGTTATTTTGGCTAACGATGTTAAAATCACCTAACAGGATATAATCCCCGCCTTCACGTTCTTGGCGTTTCTTAAAAAATTCAGTAATGTTGGAAATCTCAGCCACACGTTTTTCAAATTTTGCCCCGCTGGTCTCTCCAAAGAATATATGAACGCTGCATAAAAAGAATCGAAACCAGCCAGCTTGAAAGCTGGCGACAAATGGGGTGCGGGCCAGTTGATCTTTTTCGCCAGGGAAGACTATTTCCCCGGCAATATTGGCAAAGCGAATTTTCTTCGTGTTAAAAACGAAAGCCATACGCTCTTGATTTCCACCAGTACCTTCTGTTGTATCCGTGGCGATATAGTCCCAATCAGGGCCGAGTAATTTCATCAATCGTTTGAGGCCTTTTAGATCACGGTTGATTTCTTGCAGGGCGATGAGATCAAATGCAGAGATGATTTCTGCGATATAGTAAAAGGACTCTTCTAACCTGTGCCCATGGCCGAACTTATTGGAATCAAAATCACGCAAGTTCCAGGTGGCTAACAAAATTGACCCAGTTGATCTTTTTTGTGTAATTTGGCTGGTTAGGCGACCTCGTAATCGAATGAGTTTGTCGATTACCCGCTTTTTTGCGGCGTTATCTTCCCAAAACCTGATAGGTGCGTAATGAACCATGGAATCCCCCTCACAATCAATGCATAATATCTTTGACGTATTCTCGAGTAGTGGAATAGGTCATTCAACATCAAAGACTGTTTTGCGTGTCATATCAAATCCCTAATATGTATGATGTTATTGTCATCGGCGCTGGTGCCGCAGGCCTTTTTTGCGCAAGCGAAGCGGGGACACGTGACCGAAAGGTTCTTGTGTTGGATCATGCTAGCAAAATTGGTGAGAAGATTCGCATTTCTGGTGGCGGACGGTGTAATTTTACGAATATCGATACCAGTGCGAAAAATTTTCTCTCCCAAAATCCGAAATTTTGTATCTCTGCTTTATCACGGTTTACACCACAAGACTTTATTGGGCGAGTGGAGGCAGCAGGTATTAAATGGCATGAGAAAAAACTTGGTCAATTATTTTGTGATGAGAGTTCAACTGAGATTGTTGAAATGTTGCTCGATCAATGTCGACGTGTGGATGTGGAAATCCGTACTGGTATAGAAGTCCTCGCGGTTGAAAAGAATAGCGAAGATTTCTCTGTCATGGTAGAGGGAGCTGTCATAAAAGCGCGTTCTCTTGTTATTGCAACGGGAGGCAAATCGATACCAAAAATTGGCGCTACCGGGTTTGGTTATGATCTTGCGCAACAGTTCGGCCTTTCAATTCTTGATACGCGTGCCGGGTTAGTGCCATTGACCTTCGCGGGTGATATTAAGGAAATGGCCAGAGAACTTGCTGGTGTTAGTGTCGAAGCAAGTGTGGGGGTAGGTAAGACGCGATTTCAGGAAGGATTTTTATTTACTCACAGAGGTTTATCGGGCCCAAGTATCTTGCAAATTTCAAATTATTGGCGGCAAGGTCAACCGTTATCAATCAATCTGTATCCAGCAGAAAATATACTTCATCTTTTGAAGACAAAAAAGCAAAATAATAGCCGTCTTAAAATTGATGCAGTGCTCAAGTCTCATCTGCCAAAACGATTGGTACAATTGTTAGCGGACTATCATGGTTGGAATGGAAAGCTTGCGGAACTTTCTGTTGAAAAACTTGAAGCTATTGCGAGGGAAATTCACCAATGGGACGTTATACCAGCTGGATCGGAGGGGTATCGTACTGCTGAGGTAACTCTTGGCGGGGTTGATACCGCTGAATTAAATTCAAAAACAATGGAAGTAAAATCTGTAAAGGGATTATATTTCATTGGGGAAGTGGTAGATGTTACTGGTTGGTTGGGAGGGTATAATTTTCAATGGGCTTGGTCTAGTGGTTATGCAGCGGGGCAATGTGTGTAATGACTGAGAAAACCAGACTTGATCAAACATTGTTAGCGAGCGGCTTTTTTGAAAGCAGGGCTCGGGCGCAAGAAGCAATTCGC
This sequence comes from uncultured Caulobacterales bacterium, assembly GCA_964529135.1. Lineage (GTDB taxonomy): Bacteria > Pseudomonadota > Alphaproteobacteria > Caulobacterales > Parvularculaceae > CALLPQ01. Next base: position 4,286 of record CAZGVP010000276.1, read on the forward strand.
GATGGGATGGTGCTTGTCAATGGTCGATTAGTAACAAAAGCGTCTCAAGTCATTACAATAAGCGATAAGATTATAGTTG
>CAZGVP010000277.1:0-4360 GCA_964529135.1 uncultured Caulobacterales bacterium
CCGGTGAAAATATTATTCAAAATGAGCACGGGTTTTTGGTTTATGCCATTGCTGCCCGCTCTTTCGGGGCGCAGGTACAATTTGCCAAAGAGCATGATCTGACGGCAAATGTGGATGAAATTTTGCAACTGGTGGATGATAAGACGCGTATCGTATTTGTTGCCAATCCGAACAATCCAACAGGTACATATTTACCGATCACAGAAATTCGACGTCTGCATGAGGGATTGCGGCGCGATATTTTGTTGGTGATCGACTGTGCCTATGCCGAATATATAGACGAAGCTGACTATGATGCTGGTATTGATCTGGTGGAGCGCAATCGCAATGTTATTGTGACAAGAACATTTTCGAAGATCTATGGTCTGGGAGCATTGCGCCTTGGTTGGGGTTATGGCCCGCCAGGTGTGATTGATGCGCTAAATCGCATTCGGGGGCCCTTTAATGTCAGCTCCCCAGCCCAAGCGGCTGGAGTTGCGGCGTTAGATGACCAGAATTTTGTAATGCGCAACCGGGAACATAACCGTATAGAGCGCGATATCATGTATCAGAGGTTAAATGGTTTGGGTCTGACCTGTCGGCGATCGTTTGGAAATTTCCTGTTAGTGCGATTGCCACAAGAGCCGGGAAAATCTGCCGACGATGTGCAGCGTTTTCTGGAAGATAATGGGGTGATTGTTAGAGAGATGACGGCTTATGGATTGCCGGAATATTTGCGTATTTCTGTGGGTGAAAAAGCAGCGAATGCGCGTGTTCTTGATCTTCTTTCTCATAAATTCGGTGGCGCATAATGGTAGAGACCCCTCTTTTTAAGTCGGTGAGTATTGTCGGAATTGGTTTGATCGGATCGTCGCTCGCTCGTGCGTTGCGAAAAAAAAACCTTGTGGGTGAATTGGTTGGTTTTGATAAAAATACTGACAATGCGATACAGGCGCACCAGCTTGGCGTGGTTGATCGATATACAGATAATTTTCAACAGGCGGTTCAAGGCGCAGATTTAATTATTCTCGGCACACCCGTTGGTGCTATTGAAACGCTTTGCAATGATATTGAAACCCATGCAGATGATGACACTATCATAATGGATGTTGGTTCGATCAAAGGATCAATTGCTAAGGCAGCATCAAAATTGCGCGATGCTCTATATTTCGTTCCAGCGCACCCGGTTGCAGGGACAGAGCAATCTGGCCCTGAGGCAGGCTTTGCCTCTTTGTTTCAAGATCGCTGGTGCATTTTAACGCCATTGCCGCGAATAGATGAAGCGTATTTAGGGGCTGTCTCAACAGTGGAAACGCTTTGGCGTGGGGTTGGCTCTATGGTGGAGACTATGGACACGAGCCACCATGATCTGGCGCTCGCGGTGACGTCACATCTGCCGCACTTACTGGCCTTTACATTGGTGGGCGCAGCCGACGATCTTGAATCTGTCAAGGAAGCAGAGATCATTAAATACTCTGCAGGCGGATTTCGTGATTTTACCCGTATCGCTGCGTCTGACCCGACGATGTGGCGTGATGTTTTTTTGAATAATAAAGAGGCGGTGCTGGAAGTGTTGGGCCGATTTTCTGAAGAGTTGGCAGTGTTGCAACGTGCTATCCGGTGGGGTGATGGCGACAAGTTAACCGAGGTTTTCACACGTGGGCGGGCCTTGCGCGAAGCGATTGTTGAGGCAGGTCAGGAAACTGATGAACCAAATTTTGGCCGGGATGGATAGGGGGTTCTTGCCGCTATCCTTCCAGTTTTGAAAAATCTGCAATTTTTGCTGTGGCATCGCGAAACCGGATCAACAAGGCGAGGCGATTGGTACGCAGGGCAGGATCATCGTCGTTCACGGTGACTGTTTCAAAAAATTGATCCACCGGCGCGCGCAAGGATGCCAATGCCGTCATGGCCCCTTGGAAATCTTCTTTTTCGAGGGCTTGGTCTGCATTGGTTTGTGCTTTTTCAAGGATTTTAAATAAATCTTTCTCTGCGTCATCCGTTAACGCATTTGCATTGATATCTTCACCAGTTGGAAGAGCCCCCTTCTTTCCTTCTGGTTTGAGAATATTTGCGGTACGCTTGTAGGCGGCAACGAGGTTTGCGCCATCGTCTATTTTAAGAAAGGATTCTAATGCTTCAAGACGTTGGACAATCAGCACCATATCATCTTCAAGTTTGCCATCTGGGTTCGTTAGCACAGCATCGGTATGGTCATGACGGTGACCTTTGTCACGCAGATATACTTTGAGGCGGTCGTGAAAGAAGGTTACTATATTATTCGCATCAGCAATAAGTATTCTGTCTCCCAATCGTGGGCCTTCTATTGTTGTCCCTTCCATAATTGAGTTTGTTGTTGGTATGTCAGTTAAACCCTTGTTTGCACTCCGGATCACATCGCTGATCTTCAGTCTTAGAGTTGAGTTTAGAATAATCTCAATAATACCCAATGCCGCACGACGCAATGCAAAAGGATCACTCGATCCTGTGGGTTTTTTATCAATGGCCCAGAAAGCCGTCAGTGTATCAATTTTGTCTGCTAATGCTACAGCCACAGAGACAGGTTCAGTGGGTACGTCGTCATTTTGTCCTTGTGGTTTATAATGGTCGCGGATGGCATCGGCGATTATCGCCGGTTCTTTTTGCTCTAATGCATAATAGCGACCCATCATGCCTTGCAGTTCCGGGAACTCGCTAACCATCCCGGTAACAAGGTCTGCTTTTGCAAGGTAGGCTGCACGCTCGGCACTAGCAGGATCGGCGCCAACTGACGAGGCAATTTCTTTGGCTAATGTAGCAACGCGCTGAGCTTTTTCACCCACAGTGCCAAGGCCTTCAAAGAAAGTAATATCGTCAAGGCTGGCGCGTTGATCTTCCAGCGAAACTTTTAGATCTTGTTTGTAAAGAAACCAGCCATCGGAAAGGCGCGCCGTTAAGACGCGCTCATAGCCGGTACGCATTGCAGCGCCGCCATCGCTGGCGATCATATTCGCGGCAACAATAAACCGATTGGCAAGCTTGCCGGTTTTGGGGTCACGTACAGAGAAATATTTCTGGTGTCCCCGCATAGATGCAGTTAACACTTCGTCGGGCAAGATTAGGAACTTCTCGTCATAGGACCCGATCATCACGACGGGCCATTCAGCAAGTCCGGCCACTTCCTCTAAAAGAGCTGCATCTTCCACCAGCTCTAAACCTTGCGCCTGACATAGGGTTTTGGCTTCTTCAACAATGAGTTCTTTGCGTTCTTCTGTATCGAGAATAACTTTGGCATCTTTCAGGCGTGCTGCATAATCATTGAAGTTACGAACCTTGATTTCGGCTGGAGCCATAAACCGGTGGCCCCATGTGCGATCACTGGAATTGATACCATCTACTTCTAGATTGACGATCTCATCATCGAATGTGCACAAAATAGAGTGGAGTGGTCTCACCCACTTTAAAGCGCCATCGTTTCCACTCTTTGCGCCCCATCGCATAGATTTTTGCCAAGGGAAATTACGGATAATTTCCGGCACCATATCGGCGATAACGCTGGTGGTTTCCTGCCCCTTGCGGTCGATGATAGCTACATGAAACTCACCCTTTTTATCGGACCGGGTTTCACATTGGTCTAGGTTATCAAGCCCCGCCGCACGCAGGAAGCCCTCTACTGCTTTATCTGGTGCGCCAACTCTGGGGCCCTTCCGCTCTTCTTTCTTGTCATCCTGACGAATTGGCAAGCCAGTAGCGATCAGTGCCAGGCGTCTGGGTGTTGCGAACGCCTTTACCCCTTCGGGCAAAAATCCTTCATCGAGCAAATGCTGGTTCACCAACCGTTCAAGGTCACTGGCGGCGCGCGCTTGCATACGGGCAGGAATTTCTTCTGAGAAGAGTTCGAGGAGGAGATCAGACATCTGGTTCGGGACTTTCAAGCTGTTATGCTGCAGCTTTTAGGCAGGCTCACCACCACATTCAAGATGCCAGTTAAGGCTAGTCTCGTAGATGGGTGGCAAACCTGCTATTTTTTCTATAGGGATCCCAGTTTCTTTGCTTTTTAACAAATAAAGACAGCCCCGATTTGTCCGATAGATTACTCTACAGGTTTTTGATCAAGAAGCCCCAATCCGGCTTCACTAACCGCTGTACGAAACGCCGGCAAGTCTTCATTGAGAACCATATTCAGACTGTCAATTGCCGAATCCAGTGTGGATTGCGCGAGATTGATTGCAGCGCGCGCTGACTGTGTTGGCGCCGAATGGCTGGAGCCAAGATAGAATTGCGCGGAACCAATGCGTGAATAAACCTTGTCAGAATCATAGACGATCCCGCTGGTGTCTTGCGGCACCCGAAAGCGGGTTTCCATTTCGCCCAATTTCTTCATCAATTAACCAGCCTGCTC
>CAZGVP010000278.1:0-4358 GCA_964529135.1 uncultured Caulobacterales bacterium
CTGATCTTGACACCCAATCTCCTGTTAATGTTAACGAGAAAAAGGGTGAAAATAATTATGCTATTCCAGCAAAAATATCTGCACCCAAACTTTTCTCTGCCCCAATGCAAGGTGCTGCAGATGATCTTAAACGTATAAAAGGTGTTGGTCCGACATTAGAACGTACGTTAAATGCAACCGGTGTATATTACTTCGAGCAAATAGCGGCTTGGACAGATGAAGAAATTGCCTGGATTGATAACAGAATTGATTTTCCCGGCAGAGTGACACGCGAACGATGGGTAGCACAAGCAAGCGTATTAGCTGATGATAATATTACGTCAGATACGTTGAAAAAAATCGCTGAAGATCAACTAACGACAACGCAAGATTTAAATACAAGACATATCATTAAGGAAGATGATGCAGTAACGAAGAGAGTAGACCCAACACCAAAACCTGTTGCCTTGACCTCACAGCGTCAACTTTCCGAAAACACTCAGGAATCCATGCTTGATAGATTGATGGCGCAAAAAAAAGCCGATTCAAACCGGGCTTGAAGACTGAACACAGACGAATATAGACGCTACTTCAAACGACGGAGTAAACTCGAAGTATCCCAGCGTCCGCCACCCATGGCTTGTACATCAGCGTAGAATTCATCAATAAGCGCAACCAGTTGTAGTTGCGCATCATTATTACGTGCTTCGGATAACGCAATTCGCAAATCTTTACGCATCCAATCAACAGCAAATCCAAAATCAAATTCATCTTGCGCCATTGTGCGAGTGCGATTTTCCATTTGCCAACTTTGTGCAGCGCCGCCAGAAATGGCTTCCAGCACTTTGTCAATATCGAGGCCGGTTTTTTTCGCAAAATGCACACCCTCGCTGAGACCTTGCAACACACCGGCTATGCATATTTGATTCACAGCTTTGCATAATTGTCCGTGTCCAGAAGGACCAATATGCACAACCCGAGAAGCATATGCTTCCATTACGCAAGTTGCATTGCTTACATGTTCAGCCGTACCACCACACATAATGGACAATTTTCCATTTATAGCTCCAGCTTCCCCTCCCGAAACTGGAGCATCAATAAAGCTTATGCCTTTAGCGCCGAATTCTGACGAAAGTTCCCTTGCTAAAGATGGAGACGCCGTTGTGTGATCAACAAAGATACTCCCCTTGGAAAGATTAGGTAATAGTTCATTGGCAACGCTACGAACGTCTGGATCATCTCCCAGGCAAGCGAAAACAATAGCCGCGCCTTTTACAGCGAGAGAAATTTCTGATTCAAAATTTCCACTGTATTCTTTAGCCCAACGTTCAGCTTTTTTTGTTGTGCGGTTATAGGCTGTAACCTGATGACCGGCACGCTGCAAATGACCCGCCATAGGGTATCCCATTACCCCGAGACCAAGAAATGCAACTTTATTACCCATAAAAATATCTCTCTCAATACTATAATATTGCGAAGTGTTAATTGTTAGTTTTTACCGTATCACTCGTTTTCAGTATTTGTATGCGGACCTTTCGCATATTGACTTGCAAAATAAATAAGCGGGGCACCCTGCTCGCTGCGATATCCGACTACTTCACCAATCAAAATTATATGGTCACCAGCTTCATGACGATCAACCACCTTGCAATCAAATGCTGCGAGGCAAGATTTTATAATGGGTACCCCGGTAACCTCAAAAACCATTTCTTCAGGCTTTAACATTTCAGGTTCAAAGCCTGCAAAACGATCTGAGTATGCTTGCTGATCCGCTGCCAGTATCGAAATTCCATAATTATCGGAATTCATAAATGTATCAAATGTCGAAGCATTTTTTTCAATGCACCACAAAACTAATGGTGGCGTGAGGGAAACTGAGGTGAAAGAATTGACGGTAATTGCAATAGGTTCACCTTCTGTACCGCGGCAAGTAGCAATGGCAATGCCAGTAGCAAATCGCCCCAACGCATCTTTTAAAGGGCGAAAACTGTCAGTTTCCGGGTCACTCATTAGCTCATCATATCCTTCCAGACGAAATTTTTTCATCAGAAATAGCGTCAAACAGGTTTTATGTCCGAAAATCACGGGTTTATTGTGTATATTACCGCTATCCGGGCTTGTCGGGTACAGGCCAATCAGGGAAAAGTAAAGCGGTCCATTCACCATTATTAGTGACCCTATAAAGATGACAGGAAGTCTGAAGATCTGATGGAACAGATATTGGCAAATGCCCCCTGGCAGATGTGGGCGACTTTCCTGGTTATAAGTATAACAATCGTATTTTATGCGCTTGATCGTTTTTCATTGGAAATAGTGTCTGCTGGTGCATTGATCGCCTTGCTCCTAATATTTCATTTTGCCCCTATCCCGCTGGAAGCCACAAATACCGGGGATGGATTAAGCATTTCAGTTTTACTCGCAGGGTTTGCCAGCCCCGCTCTTTTTGCAATCCTGGGTTTGCTCATCATCGGCCAAGGCATGTTTCAGTCTGGAGCACTAGAACATCCTACCGAATATCTTTTGCGCATGCATGAAAAACACCCGCTGCTGATGACAGCGCTAATATTCTTAATCGTGATGGTGGTCAGTGCCTTTTTGAACAATACGCCTGTGGTCGTCATGTTTATTCCTATTATTGCTGCCATTGCTAATGAAAGGAAAATCCCAGCTTCACGCTTGATGATGCCGCTCTCATTTCTTTCTATCTTCGGCGGAATGACGACGATTATTGGATCTTCAACCAATCTGCTCGCGGCTGAATCCTATCGTGCAACAACGGGCGGGGAGATCGGATTTTTTGAACTCACGCCAATTGGGCTGATGCTCGCTGCTGTCGGGATCATTTATCTGGTATTTGCGGGGCGCTACATTCTACCAGATAGAGTTAGCTCCGACCTCAACAGCCAGCAACAATCAGACGGTAAACACTTCATAGCCCAGATCGAGATCACACCGGGGCACCCACTTGTTGGCCATGGTGCAGTATCAGGCTTATTCCCGGACTTGCCCGATGTTACAGTCCGCATGATACAGCGCCGGGATAAAGCAATTTTACCTCCTTATGATGATTTTGAGTTTCGTCCTCACGATGTTGTCATTGTCGCTGCTACGCGTTCGGCACTCACAGGTTTGCTTAAAGCCAACCCGGAAATTCTTGAAGGCCTGATGGCCGATGTCTCTTTCGAGATTGATGGCGCGCCAACTCAGCGTTCTGCCCAATTAACCATGGTTGAAGCCATCGTCGCACCAGGTTCGCGGTTGATTGGTCGCTCAATTGCCCAGATCGGTTTTCACTATCAAACCAATTGCGTTATTTTAGGTATTGAGCGCCGCAGTAGAATGATCCGTAGTCGCATGAATACAATCCGCCTTGAAGCTGGCGATGTGTTGCTAATCGTTGGCGATATCAACGATATTAGTGCTCTTCGTGCCGACCGTGACATTTTGATGCTTGAAACCTCAATGAAAGATCTACCGGACAAGAGAAATGCCCGCATTGCCAGCGTAATTTTTGCCGGCGTTATTGCAACAGTAACGACGGGCATTCTATCGATCGCCATTGCTGCTATTGCTGGGGCAACGGCTATGGTCGCTCTTGGGTGTTTGAATGTACGCCAGGCGGCGCGCGCCATTGATCGGCGTATTTATCTTCTTATTGGTGCCGCCCTGGCCATGGGCGCCGCCCTGGAGCGAACCGGCGGTGCGATGTTAATTGGTGCCAGCCTTGCTGAATTTGCCGGCAGCTTTGGCCCTGTGGTTCTCATTTCTGCATTCTTTATCGTTTGCGCTGCGATCACCAATGTTTTGTCCAATAATGCGACAGCTGTTTTGTTTATGCCAATCGCGGTCAGCACAGCAAATTCAATTGGTATTGATCCACATGTGCTGGCGTTAACCGTTATCTTTGGTGCAAATTGTTCTTTTGCAACACCGGTCGCCTATCAAACCAACCTTTTAGTGATGACGCCCGGACATTACCGCTTCAGTGACTTTATCCGTGTTGGCGGTCCGCTCATTATTGTTATCTGGATCGCCTATACGGTGATTGCACCAGTATATTTTCGCGCTCTTGGCATGATTTAACTTTAACAAGTTCATCACGCATAATTATATAAAATAATCCGGAACAATCATTGCACCATTAGTCATCGAACGCTAAGATTCTGATGATAAGGGACAATGCATGCGTAAAGAAGACATCACGGAACGATTTGGCCTTGAGGATGGCGGTGAGTTTTACATCACGGCTCCTGCTCCGTGTCCATATCTGAGCGGGCGTCAAGAACGCAAGGTGTTCTCTTTTCTTGGCGGCAATGATGCCTCTGTTCAAAACGCCAGCTTGACCCGCCGCGGGGTTCGTCGCTCACAACATATTATCT
>CAZGVP010000279.1:0-4339 GCA_964529135.1 uncultured Caulobacterales bacterium
TGATCGAACGCTGCACTGTTGATCCTAACGGGGTAATCTTGTGTGGAAATGCAAGCGGTGCGCAATGATATCGAACATTTATACGGTGAAAGCATGGGGTTGTCTTAAAAGCCTAAAGGGTTTCGCTGGCGCTCGTTCACCAGAATTTCATAATGAAGATGAACCGCTGTTGCGTTACCGCTTTTACCGGTTTTGCCAAGGTAACTTCCTTGTTTTAATGTGCTGCCAAACTTTAAGCCTCTCGCAAATTCAGATAAATGTGCATATTTGGTTTTTACGCCATTGCCATGGTCGAGTTCAATGAGGCGGCCATATCCACTTTGTGAGCCTATGAAGCTAATTTTACCGCTTGCTGAGGCGACTATATCAGATGGCTTTTTTGTAAAGATATCAATTCCTTTATGGAGATTACCAGCACCACCATGTCGTTTGCCAAACCCAGATGATAAGCAGCCTTTTGTGGGTAAAGTGTATAGATGTTTCCCCCTTATGTTGTGTGTGTTGTAAAAGTCACGAACCCTACCTGTCTGATCAACTGGGGGCGCATTGGAAACGTTCATACCCTGACAAATATAAAGAGCATTGATTGAGGGAGAAGAAGTGATTGTGCTGGTTGCAGAGCATGCGCTTATAAGGGCAAAAATGATTGCAAAACTGGCATATTGCCTCATTCTTGCGCGATGGCGGTTAGTTGGATGGCGGTTAGTTGTATGACAGTCAATAGATGTTGATATTGCTATTTTAACAAAAAACTTTACCAGCACAAAACATTGTTTATTTCGGTGGGCTTCGTGGGACATATAACCCATACTGACTTATAACTATTTACATTTTCGCAACTCAGTATAGAATTAGCTTCTAAAGGGTGGTTTTTGTTATAAAAAACAACCTCTGAGTTTATAATGCACTGAATCGATTCTAAAGCGTATACAGTATTTTAGAGAAAAAGTCAGCCTCTCGTCTTGCAGACAGAATGCGGATTTGCGAAATCTTTGAGGGTGTTCAGTGCTAATATATATGCTGATGCTGCGGAGCACGAGAAATGACTAGAAAAACCAAGCTTTGGATCGCTGCTGTCCTGTTTTTTGTTTACGGGGCGATTACGTTATATGCAGGCTGGTTCAACGGATCTGCAAGGCAAGCTGAAGCAAAGCTACAACAAGTCGTTGAACACGAACTTGCTGAGGCTAATCTCACTGAGGTTTCAGTCGAGTTGAACGGCCAACTTGCAATCATTTCTGGGACAGCAAGATCGGAGAGCCAACGCAAGAAAATTATTGATACTGTGCGTTCGGCTAAATGGTCAGGTGGTCTGATTTCTGGAGGGGTAACAGTTGTTCGTGCTGATGATTTGAGGGTTGTTTCTTTGCCAGATACGCCGATTACACCTTTTGTTTGGTCTGCAGAAAAAACCGAACAAGGGCCAATTATTATGTCTGGTATGGTTCCTGATGAAGCATCCAGACAGGCAATTGTTGCTCATGCACGTGGACAATTTCCAGCGGGCGTCATTGACAGAATGAGTGTCGCTCGGAATGCACCTGCAGGAGATTGGGTTTCGGCAGCACGCCTTAGCCTTGATACACTTGGACAGTTACAATCAGGTCGCGCGACTGGTAATGGTGACAAATTCAACGTAACGGGTAAGGCGGCGAGCCGTGAGATCGCCAAGCTTGCTGAGGATAATATGCGGGATATGCCGCAAGGTTTTCGTGGCCAACCTAATATAACTGCACCTGAGCCCCCAAAAATTCAGTCTCCCTATATTTGGGGAGCAAATATGGCCAGCGTTGATGCCCCTGTCATCCTTAACGGTTACGTTCCAGATCGCGATGTACGGGAAGAAATTGTTGCTCATGCAGAATCATTATTCCAACAAAGGGTAGTAGATCGCATGGTGATCGCGACGGGTGTGCCTGAAGGAGATTGGGCGGATGCCGTGAAATCATCGTTAACCACGCTAGCAAGCCTTGAGACAGGACGTGCGAAAGCAAGTGATTTTGAATTCCGTGTCACGGGCACAGCGCCTACGCAGCCCGCTGTTGTAAATGCTAAAGCCGTAATGTCTGGGCTTGGCGCTGGTTTTGATGGCGCTGCCAATCTTACTGTTGCTCCGCCACCCCAAGTGGTTGAGGTGGATAAATGCCAGGCTCTTTTTGACAATGCTATGCGAGAGACGACGATTAATTTTGAAACTTCAAAAGCTGCAATCCATTCAAATAGTCATGCGCTTCTTGATCGTCTTGCTGTTGCTGCAAAACAGTGCAGTGCATTCATAGTTTCAATAACGGGGCATACAGATAGTGTTGGTGCCTCAAATCTTAACCAAAAATTGAGTGAAGCGAGAGCTGCGGCTGTCGTTGATTATTTGGTATCATCTGGTGTATCTGCGGGCCGTTTAAAAGCTCGTGGGCTTGGTGAAAGTGAGCCGATTGCTGAAAATAGTACGCCTCAAGGTCGCGCTCGCAATCGTCGTATCGAATTTACGATCGAAAAATAACGAAAGGGGCATGCAATAATGGCCTGGTTAGCAATTCATATGTGGCTTATTCTTTTAGGGGCATTCCTGCTTGGACTGTTGCTAGGGTGGTGGATTTGGCGTTGTCGCCATGATATCGTGGATGAGGCAGGCGTGATTGTTCATGATACACCAGCTGCATCAGGAATAAATACCGCACCGCAAAGGCTTGTTTCAGCTGAATCAACTAAACCTGTTGGGACGGCGCCTAAGCTCTATACTTCCCCTACTGATGGCCCTGCCGATGACTTGAAAAAAGTAAAAGGTATTGGGCCAGGTATTGAGAAATTACTTCATTCTGTAGGCATATTTTATTTCAAACAAATTGCTGCATGGACTGATGATGAGGTTACATGGATCGATAACAAATTGCAGTTTCCAGGGAGGATCACGCGTGAGAGCTGGATCAGCCAAGCAAAAACCTTGCGAGATGGCGGGAGAACTGAGTTTGCTGATCGTTATGATAAAGGGGAAACTCCCTCATCTTATCATGGCGCTACAAAAGGCACAGGCGAATAGTAATATAAAGCGGAATCTGCCTTCTTACTGGCACGTTTCTTGAACTTAAGCACCGGTGAATTAATGTATTTTCCCGGGTTTTGGTTGGAATGAAAGCAAGCTTGCTAATGTCGTCCAACGTAAAATGGCAATTAAGTCCTCTGTCGCGTGACAGACTTGATTGTATTGCTGATCAGCTCGCTGAGCTTATAGGTAATTGTGAGGAGCCAAACCCATTTTATGGCCCCACAATGCTTGGTTATGCTTGCCAGTTTCTTTTGGAGGATGGTGATTACTTCCTTTTTGAGTGTTGGCGTGATGACTGCTTGATCGGGGTATTACCTCTGGAGATGGCATGTAAATTTGGGCGTTTTTCTGTTTCTCACCTGCAAACATTAAGCTGGCGTCATGGTTATCTTGCTATCCCTATTATTCGGCATGGAAAAGTAGGTGTTTTTTGTGATGCTTTGCTTGGTTGGCTGGATGAGGGACGCCACGATAGTAATTTTTTATGCCTTAAGTTGCAGCATCGTGAGGGTGTCTTTGCAGAAAATTTTCAACGTAAACTACAATCGAGCAAGCGTATTTGGAGGGTCGTACAGAGCTGGGAACGAGCAGCCTTGTGGTTGAAAGAGACAAGATATGAGGCTTACTTTCAGGCTGTAACTAGTGCTTCAGGCCGTAAGAAAATAAGGTCCAAAATCCGGAAGCTGGAAGATTTTGGGGTTTTGAATTTTGAACAATTTGAACCAAGTGGTGATATTGATCAATGGCTAGAGGATTTCCTTGCGCTTGAACATGCAGGTTGGAAGGGCCAGGAGGGAACATCAATACGGTCCGATCCCGCGGATGAGGCGTTCTGGAAAATGTATATTAAGCGTTCGAATGAAGAGGATAAGTTGGTTTTCTCCCGATTGACGCACAATGGTAAAACTATAGCGACTTCAATGGATATCCATGATTTGAACACGCTCTTTACTCTTAAAATCGCTCATCACCCTGATTATGGGAAATTCTCACCTGGTGTATTGCTTGAGCAAGAAAATATGCGGGCGGCCTTTTCTAACCAGAATATAGAGGTGATCGATTCTTGTGCGACTGCAGATCATCCAGTGTTAGATACAATGATGCCAGGCCGACGTACAATTGACTATTATATTATTGCTAAAAAGGGGGTTCGCAGCGAAGGGCTGGCTCGTATGATGTTAGGGATAGGTGATCTCTATACAAAAATTCGCGGAAAGGACCGCAATCAAAGAGTATAATTAATAGTATTTTTCCTCAAGCGTGATTTTTTCATGCGCCTCAATTACTCACGTTAAC
>CAZGVP010000280.1:0-4335 GCA_964529135.1 uncultured Caulobacterales bacterium
GGTGATGTGGAGGCTTATCGTTTGCCTTACAATGATGCTCCAAACACCCTCAAAATCTGCAAAGTGGCAGGGGATGGTGTGGAGGTCGGAGACGAGTTTTTCTTTGATGTTTCCGGCGTGTCAACGCCCGTGAGTTTGCCTGCGGGGCCAGCGCCTGGCGGTTATTGTCAAGTGGTTGAGGGATCCTTTAATGAAGGAGATCTGGTGACGGTTACTGAAATCAGTCCGCTGGGTATTCACGTTACTGATATTGGTGTGCAACCGGATCGCCCTTTGGACGTTAATCTGGATGATGGAATTGCCATTGTTGAAATTGGTTCCGGTGTTACGGAACTCACTTTTGAAAATGATTGGCGTACGGGGTACCTGGAAATTTGCAAATGGACTAATGGCGAGATTGAGGGGGAGTTCATTTTTGATATCGAAGGCACCGATTTTGGTTCCATTACTGTGCCTGCCAATAGTTGCTCACCAGCGCTTGAAGTGCCCGCTGATGTGTTGACGATTTCGGAACGCCCTGATGAAAACTCCACACTAGAATTCTGCACGGCTTATCCTAATGGTCGTTCCGACAATGAATGTGATGCGGATAGCCAATCGATGACATTGACCGTGCCACAAGGCGGAATTTCTGACCAAACAGTTGCATTTTTTGGCAATGCCCCCAGGCGAGGTGATTCTGCCTCTAGGCCTGCTGCAAGACGCACTGAACGTCGAGGGAGGCGCAGCAGATCTAATCGAGATACCGAGGTGATTAGAGAGTTTCCGGATTTTCTCAAAGGAGCGAAACAATGAGCGCTCTTCATATAAAAACCACAAAATCTGAAATGGTTGAAAGCACTTATCATCAAAAAATTTCATACAGGGAAAAAGAGACGATGAGATCGCCAGCGGGGTATGCCATGTTTAGCCAAAAACAAAATTTTTGTCTTACCAATGTAAAGGAAAGGCCCAGTATCAAAAACCGACTAGTGCCTGGCCTCGCTATTTCTCTGGGCTTGATGACACTGAGCGCCACATCTGCGTCTGCTGATCTGGTTAAGATTTGTAAAGTTGCGGGTGAAGGCGTTGAGGAAAATACTGAATTTACCTTTAATGTAGATGCTAGTGATAGAAGTGGAATTGAAACCGTAATTGTGAAAGCGGGTCCAGCGCCTGGGGGCTATTGTTGGCCGTTATTACGAGAGGTTGAGAATGGCGCAACTGCCTTGATTACAGAAGTTTCTCCTCCGGGATATACGATTACCGATATCATTGTTGAGCCAGCCGTTCGTAAAGTTGCTGATGAAGATGGTGGCGTTCGAATTACCGCTGGTCCCGGCGTTACTGAGGTCACCTTTGTAAATGAAAGGCGTTATGGCTTTCTGGAGATTTGTAAAACCGGCGGTGCGCCCGGTGATTATACCTTTGCCATTGGCGGGCTTGATATTGAGCCGATTACCGTCCCATCGGGGGCCTGTTCTCCAGCGATTGAAGTACCTGCCGGTGATCTTACAATTGTAGAAACCACACCAGGTGCACAGATGACGGATAATTGCCGCACAATTCCGGCAAACCGTCAACAAGAGTGCCGTGTGGAAAATAATGCTTCCATCGTGTCAATCGTACCCGGTGATATTTCTACACAGACGATTGCGTTTATTGACAATCGTGGTGGCGATGGAGTGGGTGTGCCGGTGGATGGAAGTAGTAGTGCCAGTCGCAACAGTCGGGCAGCTTTGGATACAAACACTATCAATCACACTGCTATTCAAAACCGTTTCAGCGCATATGCGTTTTCTGCGCTGCAGGTCGATCCGTTTGTCACCGGTTCATCTGCAGCCGCTATTAATGTGTCGTGCACACCTGCATCATCGACCATGAGCACAATGGCGATGTGTACAGCAAAAGTAACGGGCGCAAACAATAACCGTAAAAACAATCCAACGGGAATGGTGCGTTTCCTTCGAGAAGGAAAAACACTTGCAATCTTGCCTCTTAAAACTGATGGGACAACCACTTTGGCGATTCCCAGATTACTTGCGGATGAGAGAGCGATCAGTGTCATTTATGGTGGTGATGTGGTTTTTAAAGAAAGCGCTTCAACCCTGCCTGAGTAAAAGCGGTTACTCAGGGTATAGTGAACCTGTTTTTAGAAAGGGTGTAATTGCGTCCTTTCCATTGGCCGCCTTTCCCGCGCCAATGATTGTGTGCGGAAGAGGCCGTCATCGCGCAGTACAATAATGCTGCGATGGGAAGTGATAGTATTGTTAGCACAGAGCCCTTGTATAGCCTGACAATGGGTGCGTAAGTCAGAGCCATTGTTATTATCGTGGTCATAGCAATCCAGAATGCAGGTGTGTTACCGTGCAATGGCATTAGCAATAACGTTAACGGCGCCATCAAATAAACCAATATCATGGCGATCAGTGTGCCTGTTAATTTTAATACTGAATAATCAAGTTGCGTATAGGCGGTACGTGATACCATATGCCAAACCGATGCCAGTGATTGATTATCGCGTAAGCTGACGACTTCTTTGTTAGCTAACCCCAAAAAGATTGCAGCGCGCGGAGCGGTGTTTTTAAGTTGATGGGCGAGGGCGCAATCATCAATCAATGCATTTTTGATGGTTTTGATGCTGCCGGTTTGGCATAACCGTTCGGTGTTGATGAGCATGCAGCCACCGGCGGCGGCGGCCAGCTTGGCATGGGGATCATTGGCTTTAGCGAACGGGTAGAGCTTCATAAAGAAATAGATAAACGCAGGAATCAAAATCATGCCCCAAAAACCGCGCGCATCAAGACGTGCCATTAGGGATACAAGCACCAGGTTTTGCGTTTGCGCTTTGGCAACCAGCTTGCGTAGTGTATCGGGAGCGTGGGTGATATCGGCGTCGGTCAAGAGCAGATATTCCGGTTGTTGTGTCATTGCTTCAGCGTGCGCAATGCCGTGATGTAATGCCCATAATTTACCCGTCCAGCCATCGGGCAGCGGCGGCGGCGATAAAATGGTCAAGCGTGGGTCATGATTGGCACCAGCACGAGCCAGTTCTGCTGTGCCATCATTGGAATGGTCATCCACCAATATAACCTCGAATGGCCCCGGATAATCCGTTGCCATATGGCTGGCAATCACCGGCCAGATGGATGCCACTTCATCACGTGCGGGAATGACCGCAACCACTTTGGGCCAATTACGGGTTGCTAAATGCAGCTGTGATAATGCCTCTAATCGTTGATCAGCCCGCCAAAAGGGCTGAGGCCATCCACCATGAAAAAGCGCGAGATAAAGCCAAATTAGAAGGGAGAATGTGGTGAGAAAGAGAAGAAGCATCGATAAATCCGTAAAAAGTATTAGTAGGCCACTAATACAGCAAAATAACAGCTGATTTCACCCTTGGGTTTGTTCGCTCATCTTGGTAAACCCTGTCTTGCTAATCGTGGTTTGTTGATCATTTTAGGGCAAGGGTGATTTTTTTGGCTGAGACTGTAGAGACGAATGCGCATCCGGAAACTCCGTCCGGTAAGGGCGCCAAGGATGAAAATTTCCCGGTGGGTTCGTTCTTGCTGCCCAAGCATTTGCGCCCCCATGTGGCGACCTATTATGATTTTGCCAGAGCCATTGATGATGTGGCCGATGATCCCGATGCTCTCAACGAGGATAAAATCACACGCCTTCGCGCTTTTGAAGCTGTGTTGAACGGCACGGCGCATAACACTCAAGGGTATGAAAAAGCTGCTGCGCTTCGCGTCAGTATGCTGGAAACGGGTGTACCCACGCGCCATGGTACGGATCTGATTACCGCGTTTGTACAGGATTGCCAGCAGTCGCGTTATCGTGATTGGGATGGCCTGATTGGTTATTGTGAAAATTCGGCTAACCCGGTGGGACGTTATTTACTCGATCTTCATGGTGAAAACCCGGCCGGTTACAAACAATCCGACGCACTTTGTACGGTGTTGCAAATCCTCAATCATTTACAAGATTGCGGCGAGGATCTGGATGAAATGGATCGTTGTTATATTCCCACCGATTGGTTGGATGAGGAAGGCAGTTCGGTTGAGGATATTCGCAAAAGCGCGCTGACGCCGGGGTTGCGCCGTGTCCATTATAGATTGTTAGATGGGTGTGAAGTTTTGATGCGAGATGCACGGGCCTTAGCGCCGGTTTTAAAAAACCGTCATTTGGCTATGGAATCTGAAGTGATCGTACGCTTGGCGGGGCGCTTGCTAAAGCGCTTGCGCAAGGGCGACCCATTAGCGACGCGTGTCTCATTATCTAAAATAGACTTTGCCCTTGCAGGTGCAAGTGGCGCAGTTACAGGCTTTTTTCGAGCCGGGACAATAAATAAAA
>CAZGVP010000281.1:0-4333 GCA_964529135.1 uncultured Caulobacterales bacterium
CTCGTAACGATGATTACGTTGCAGGCGGTGCATCTTCTGTAGCAACGACGTTTTTTGGTGATGCGCCAAAAGGATTGTTCTCAAGCCCGGCATCTTGCATGATGCACCGTCAGGCTTCATTCATTCCGGCATTCTTCCCGAAGAAAGGTGAGGAATTGGATGCGGGCGAAGCGGATTTCTTCTACTTCCCTCCCTATGAGGAAGCCGATTTGGGTAATCCAGTGTTAGGTGCTGGTACGCTTTGGACAATGACCAAAGACAGCCCAGCGACACGCGCTTTTTTTGAGTACATGAAAGAAGCTTCTGCGCATGAAGCCTGGATGTCGCAAGGTACCTTCCTGACTGCCCACAAGGGTGCGGATCTAAATGCCTATGCAACGGCAGCTCTAAAGAAGCAAGGGGAAATCCTGTCTAGTGCCACGACATTCCGATTTGATGCTTCGGATTTGATGCCCGGTGCGATTGGTGCAGGTGCCTTCTGGTCAGAAATGACAGCATTTGCCAATGGGCAAGATGCAAAAACCACAGCTGATAACATTCAGTCTGCATGGGATGCGATAAAGTAAACCTTTTATGCAATACCCTGTGAATAACAGCGTGTTGTAGAAGGTATGCCAAGTAAGGCGCGCAAGTTTTCTTGCGCGCCTTTTTCCTTACTCAGATCCATGATCTAAAACGGTAAAAGTATGGGTTTATACCGGCCGACAATCGCAGGTAATGGTCTTGCCATAGCGCTCACCATCATATTTGTCTTGCCCATTACCGCTATCCTGGCTTACGCCATTTCATCTCCGCTAGACGATCTAATGGTTCAATTGGGTACCTGGTTGCATGAAACTAATGACTGGTCTTTCCAAGTCTTGGAAACCCAAGAACGCTTTAAAAAGATTGGTTTTGCGCTGCGATCAATTGTTATCGCTGTCGGAATTTCGTTCTTGTACTTTTGGTTAACTAATTGGCTTAACCAAGGATTGGCACGGGTTGCCTCCAAAGGCTCCACCGGCAAAGAGACCTATCTGATAGAAGCTATACAACCCTGGATTTTTGTCGGGCCAGCACTGGTGCTTCTTTTGCTTTTTTTGTTTGTACCAGCATTTTCTACATTAAGCTTATCGTTCCAGGAGGCAGACGGCTCGGCCACGGTGCGAAACTATGCTTTCCTTTGGGATCCATCATCGCTTGGTTACGTGCAGTTTCGCTACGCAATGCGCAACAGCGTCATGTGGTTAGTTTTGGTGCCCACAGTTTGTATTTCGCTTGGTCTTTTGATTGCGGTACTCGCCGATTCAGTTCGTTGGGGCATTGTTGCTAAGACCCTGATCTTTGTGCCTATGGCTATTTCATTTGTCGGGGCAGCCGTTATTTGGAGAAACATATTCGCCGGTGGCGGTATCCAGCCTCAAGAGGCCATTAACGGCCTCACGCCGTCATATCAAATAGGTTTACTCAAAGCGCTCCTTGGTCATACTGCTGCATATAACGAGCCTTTGTATAGCCTCAAATTCTGGGGTAATTTCTTTTTGATGTGGATATTGGTCTGGGTGCAAACCGGTTTTGCCATGGTGATATTTTCCGCAGCGCTACGTGGCGTACCTGAGGACACCATCGAGGCTGCAAAAATCGATGGCGCTAATCCTTTTCAAATGTTTTTTCGCATCAAATTACCGCAAATCTACTCCACCGTAGTGGTGGTATGGACCACTCTAGTCATATTAGTGCTAAAGATGTTCGATATTCCTTACGCACTGTCGGCAAATGATGATGACAAACTACTGCTTGCCACGATGATGGAAAACGCTCGCAATAACTGGTCGGTTGGTGGAGACAACGTAGAAAATCTATTTGCGGCGATCGCCGTCATGCTCATGGTGACAGTGATACCTAATATGATTTTTAACGCACGACGGTTACGGCGCGAACAAAAAGAGCTCGGGCATTGAAATGACTCGTACACTAAAGCATGTTGTTCTGGCGCTGATTGTTTTCATTTGGGTGCTGCCGTTTTTCGCGTTGGTGACCACTTCATTACGTTCTGAGACGGCCTCAAAAACATCCGGATTCTGGACTGCGTTCACACCCACTGAATTGGGTCACCGATTTGGTACTCACGACAGAGGTGAATCAGAAGCCTTCACCACAATGAGTGGAAATATTTTTGAGCGCTTAAATAAAAACAGGGATAGCTTTGAGATTGAAGGTGAAGTGAGTTCCATCCTTTTTAAAGGTCGGGTTCCTGATCCTGATAAGCCTGGTAAAACCAAATTAATCCGGCAGCTGATTTATGCCGGAGAACCAATGAACGTTCGCGACGGGGAGTTTGTTTTTCAGTCGTCTGGTGACTTTACATGGACGTTTCCTGAAGCCACAGCACCCAAGCCTAAAAACCTCGATGCTTTCATCAATCAAAATCCCGTGTTTGGTAACGATGCCTATATTGAAGTGTTATTCGAAAACAAGAATGTACCGAATGCACTGATTTCTTCGTTTATCGTAACCATCCCGGCTACGATTATTCCGATTACCATCGCGGCCTTTGCGGCCTATGCATTTGCGTGGATGCGTTTTCCTGGTCGAGATTGGTTGTTTGTGTTGGTAGTGTCGTTAATGGTGGTGCCTACCCAGCTTGCATTTTTACCGGTACTGCAAGGCTTTAGTGGTATCGCCTCGTGGGCAACTTCACTGAATGCATGGATGACAGACTGCGAATCCACCAGAAGCTGTCAGGTTGCCTCTAAATCATTTGCCAGTCTTTGGGTAACCCATACGGCTTTTGGGCTGCCGTTGGCAATCTATTTATTGCGTAACTATATTGTTGGCCTGCCCAAGGAGCTACTGGAAAGCGCACGTATTGATGGTGCCAGCCATTTGCAGATTTTCACACGTTTGATTATTCCGTTGTCGGTGCCTGCGTTGGCGTCGTTTAGCATTTTTCAGTTTTTATGGGTTTGGAACGATCTGATTGTGGCTTTATATATTGGCCCAGCAGATTCATCCGACTTGGTGTTTCCAATTCGATTGCAAAAACAACTGGGCACGTTTAAAGACCAATTGCACTTATTGAATGCGTCAGCTGTCATTTCTATCATCGTACCGCTTATTGTTTTTCTTTCGATGCAACGGTACTTTATTCGCGGCCTATTGGCTGGCTCTGTAAAAGGTGGGTAAAACTGTGGCACAACGTGCTTTGAATTGGTGGGAAACGGCGGTTATCTACCAAATTTATCCGCGTTCCTTTCAGGATTCGAACGATGACGGCATGGGTGACCTGCCGGGCATTACATCGCGACTAGATTACATCGCCAACCTGGGTGTGGATGCAATCTGGATAAGTCCGTTTTTTAAAAGCCCACAAAAAGATTTTGGTTACGACATATCTGACTACCGAGATGTTCAACCTGAATACGGAACGCTAGCGGATTTTGACGCGCTGTTAGAAAGGGCTCATGATCTCGGTCTTAAAGTGATGGTTGATATAGTCCCCGCACATTGCTCTGATCAGCATGCCTGGTTTGTAGAAAGTAGTGCCTCTCGAGATAACGAAAAGGCGGATTGGTTTCACTGGGTGGAGCCCATGGCTGATGGCAGCCCACCAACGAACTGGTTATCTTTTTTTGGAGGTCCGGCTTGGACATGGGAGCCCAGGCGGCAACAGTACTACTTACACAATTTTTTAAGTAGTCAACCCAATTTGAATCATGCCAATCCGGCGGTTCAGGAAGCGCTGATGGATGTAGCACGTTTTTGGTTTGATCGAGGTGTGGATGGCTTTCGTCTGGATGCGGTGCATACCATCAATGCCGATAGCGCGCCGTACAAGAACAATCTAGCCGATCCAGACTTCGAAACAGGCCCATTGCCACATCAACAACAACCTTTTTTTCGGCAGTTGCACGACAGCGCTCAGCTAAACCAGCCTGCCATTCAAATTTTCAGCGAATCGATTCGTGCGGTTGCAGATCAATACGGTGATCGTTACCTCATGGGTGAGCTGCATGGCAATGATCCAATCGCTGCCAGTAAGACCTTCACGGCTGAAGGACGCCTTCACGCGACCTACAATTTCAACTTGCTTCAATGGAATGGCTTAACCGTTGATGAAATGAAAATTGCGATAAACAAAGCTATTGAGGCATTCAATGGCACCGGCCGCTTGAGCTTTGCGTTCTCTAATCATGATGTACCGCGGAGTGTTAGCCGCCAAATGCAGCGCATGGGGCTCGAAGATGATCGACAAGATGCGTTACAACTCTTGCTTTTAAAATTAGAAACCTGCCTTATTGGTTCGGCCTGTATTTATCAAGGTGAAGAATTAGCCCTTGAAGATGTACATGAT
>CAZGVP010000282.1:0-4289 GCA_964529135.1 uncultured Caulobacterales bacterium
ATTTCACCCACCGGCTTTTTTATTGTATATAAAACTTAGCCTGTTTTACGCAACGCTTTCGAACTGGTTCATCGTATTAGCGTGACCGCCTGCTTTCAAAGCGCGCTCTCCAGCAACCATCTCTTTAAAACTGTCGCCAAGGTCAGAGCCAACTTCATGTTGGTGTTTCACCGCGCTAACACCATTACGAATTTCTTCGCGCTGGATCGTGCTTACATAGGCAAGCATTTTGTCTTCGCCGAAATATCCTTTGGAGATATCATCCGTGCCTTTTGCAGTGAGGTGGAAGGTCGGCAATGTGATCAGATTATGGAAGACACCAGCTCTGGTTGAGATATCAGTCTGGAATTGACGGAGCCGTGCATCGGCTTCCAGACCCAGAGCGCTTGTATCGAATTCAGCTGACATCAATGCATTGCCTTCAGGGTAGCTGGATTTTGTGATGCGCCCTTCGCTAATCCACTGCTCCCGCACTTGTTGGCGCAGGTTTAATGTCCAGTTAAATGACGGCGAATTATTATAGGTTAGTTTCGCATTCGGCACGACCTCGCGAATTTCATTAACCATAGAGGCAATTTCATCCACGTCCGGTGTTGCAGTTTCGATCCACAGCATATCCGCGCCGCCCTGCTCAAGGCTGGATATACAATCCTCAATCACGCGTGCGCGACCGGTGTTTTCCTTGAATTTATAAAGACCATTTGGCATGCGGATCGGGCGGACAAACTTGCCATCCTGATATAGCGCCATTTCCCCGTCAGCTAATGGGTTAGCCGGGGTGATGTCTTCAACTTCTAGCCACTTAATGT
This sequence comes from uncultured Caulobacterales bacterium, assembly GCA_964529135.1. Lineage (GTDB taxonomy): Bacteria > Pseudomonadota > Alphaproteobacteria > Caulobacterales > Parvularculaceae > CALLPQ01. Next base: position 810 of record CAZGVP010000282.1, read on the forward strand.
ATTCTGCAGCAAGGTCACCCGGTTCTTGAGAGACCGGAACTTTTTGTGTTAAGCCGGCGCCAAGGCTGTCAGTACGCGCTACAATAACACCATCATTAACGCCCAATTCCTCGAAGGCGAGACGTACTGCGCGTAGTTTTTCAATGAAATCCTCGCGCGGGACCGTGACTTTGCCATCTTGGTGACCACATTGTTTGGCATCCGAAACCTGGTTTTCAATCTGAATACAACATGCGCCAGCCTTGATCATCTCTTTCGATAGGAGATATGTTGCATGCTCATTACCGAAACCTGCATCAATGTCCGCTATAATTGGAACCACGTGAGATTCGAATGTATCAATTCGTCGAATAATTTCTTCGATTGTGCTCTTGTCAGCTTTGCTTTTGCGAGCGGTATCCAGTTCACGGAATAAATCGTTCATCGCTACTTCATCGGCCTGACGTAATGATACGTAAATTTCTTCTATAAGATCGATAACAGCTGTTTTCTCGTGCATGGATTGATCAGGTTGATGTCCGAACCGGTTGCGCAGACCTGCAACCATCCATCCGGAGAGGTAAACATATGCGCCCTTAGTTGTGCCGCGCAGGCGTTTTACAGATTTGATCATCTGTTGGGCATGGAAGCCTGACCAGCAGCCGAGAGATTGTGTGAAGTTCATAGGGTCTGTGTCGTAAGCTGCCATATCTTCACGCATAAGCGTGGCCATTGAGCGTGCAATATCCAGGTGAGTATCGTAGCTGTTTTGCAGTCTGAGCTGGACAATATGATCCACATCTATGCCTGCCGGGGTTACTCCATCAGGGTACCGGTTGAGAACCTCATGGCGGATTTGGCTGTATGTGGGTCTGTTGGTCATAATCAACTCCTATAAAATCATGGTATTTTTACAAATCTAACTTTATCATATTTACAAAATGTATTGCGCCGCAAGATATTGTTGAATTTATTGGGTATTTCTGTAAAAATAGTAAATTCTTTAGATTAAAAATTGTAAATTTTGTAAAAGCTTACTCTTAATGGAGACAGATAATGGCCGGGCGCAAAGAAAAACTCTTGATTGGTCCTAAAGTGAGACGATTGCGCGAAACATTGGGTCTCACACAAACACAGATGGCAAAGGAGTTGGACATTTCCACCAGCTATCTAAATTTGATCGAACGCAATCAAAGGCCGATGTCTGCTGCAGTGCTTTTGCGTCTTGCCCAGGTTTATGACTTTGATATTTCCGAACTCTCTACCGGCGGGGATACGCAGTTGACAGCAGAGCTTCATGAAGTGATGCGTGATCCTCGGGTGAGCGGAGCGACCATAGCAAAGGGTGAGATTGAGGATGTGGTGAATGCCAGTCCGGCGGTCGCGAAAGCATTTTTACAACTCTATGAGCGTTACCGTGAAGGAATGCGGCGGTTATATTCTGAAGCTAATCCATTAGCGGACCGTGAGAAGGTGGAATTGTTAGAAGAGGCTGCCCGTAGCGTGGAGGTGGTGCGGGACTTTTTCACCGGACAGCGCAATTATTTCCCGGCTCTTGATGAAGCGGCAGAAGCTTTTTCCAAGGAGCTTTTGCTCGCTGGTAACGAGCCCCATGTCACCATGACTAACCGGCTGAAAGAAAAGCATGGGCTTCAGGTGCGCATTTTACCGGTGGATGTGATGCAAGATAAATTACGTTACTTTGATCGCCACCGGTCCGGAATTGACTTGTCAGAATTGTTACCACAATCCGGGCGTCGACTTCAGCTTGCTGTGCAATTGGGGATGCTCGAATATGGTGAGCTGATTGATCAGGCAGTGCGCAGTGCAAATCTGCCAGATCGTGATGCAATTGGTCTGGCTCGTGCAAGTCTCGCAAAATATTTCGCCGCCGCAATGTTGATGCCCTATAGTCGATTTCTTAAAGAATGTGAGAGTGTGAAATACGATATCGAACTTTTGTCAAACCGGTTTGGTACGAGTTATGAGCAGACCGCACATCGGTTGACGACCCTACAAAAACCTGATGCGCGCGGTATTCCTTTTTTCTTTGTGCGAATGGATACGGCGGGAAATGTGTCAAAAAGATTTAGCGCCGGGCGTTTTCCTTTCTCCAAATTTGGCGGTACATGCCCATTATGGAATATTCATGAGTGCTTTGAGACGCCAGGCAAGTTGAGAACACAAATTGTTCGCATGCAAGATGATTCAACCTGGTTCTCTATTGCTCGCACGGTCAGTCGCGCTGATTCTACTTATGATCGCCCAGCTACAAAGCATGCGATCGGTTTAGGGTGCGATATCGCTTATGCGCCACGCCTGGTTTATGCGAGCCACCACAATCTCAATGAGATGAAGCCAACGCCGATTGGCGTGAATTGTTATTTGTGTGAACGTCAAAACTGTACGTCTCGAGCGCACGCACCATTGAATAAAAAAATTACATTTGACGAGCGCGCTCATGGAATATCTCTTTATAGATTTGAGGAATGATGGAGGCTGGTCTGCAAAAATGGATAACCTGCAAAATTTTACTCAATACCTACTTTACGTTTAATTTTTGGGCGAGATACACAGTTTGTGTAAATGGCTTGTCTTGTAACGGATTATGAAATGTAACTGGTTCCGCGCGCGCTTTTTGAAAGACAGCGCTGAGGCGTTCGATAAATTTATCATCGGCCCCATTTTTTATATCGGCATCTGACCAAAGCCCCATGATGCCGCCTGGTTTCAGGTGCTTACTTAATTGACGCATTCCAGCTTCACTATAAAAAGTACCACTGCGTTCATCGAGAAGCCATTCGGGGGTATGGTCAATGTCAATCAGGATTGCATCGAATTGGCGCCCCGGTTGATTAGGGTCAAAACCTTCCTCTGATGCGGCAAGCGCAAAAAAATCTCCGCATCTGATTGTGCATCGTTGATCATTGCTGAGTGGCGGGTCGAGTGGTACCAATCCATCCCTATGCCAATCAATAACAGCTTCAAGCATCTCTATCACGCAAAGACTGCTAACGCGTGGGTCCTCCAATATGGCCCCGGCAGTATAACCAAGACCCAATCCGCCAACGATAATGTCGAGTGTTGTGTCTTTGTCTTTTGTGAGGTCGGCCAGGGCAAGCCGTGCGAGGGCGATTTCTGATGCAGTAAAAAGGCTCGACATCAGGTGCTCTTCGCCCAGAATGATTTCGAAGACATCAATATCTAATGAGAGCTGGCGGCGTCGACGCAAGCTAATTGGGCCTATGGGAGTCGACCGATAATCAAGTTCCTCAAACAGGCTGGACATACATGTTACTCCTGTTGCAAAAATTGATAGTAGCTGATGCTGAGTTTTTTGCGAGGGCTCATTCTTACAGATCAGGTAAGAATATTTACCGCCGCAGCTCCACCGGAACCCGAACGTATATAATAAATCGAGGAGCAGCGCGAGACGGCCAATCCTATAATGATAATAACGAGATGGATTAGCACTCATCTCGCGCCCGATAGTTTATGAGC
>CAZGVP010000283.1:0-4288 GCA_964529135.1 uncultured Caulobacterales bacterium
GAGAGCGCAGGGGCGTTCGCGGTTATAGTGCGCCGGGGGGATGTTGATGCAGGCGTTGTTGCTATAAAAATATATCGCGGAAACCGCAGTGCCCGGTTGTTGATACAAAGCACAGACTTTGAAGGATCTCAGGTGTGGCGCGATGCGCTTGCTGGTTTTCAACAAGAGGGGAAAGTGGATGAAAGAATAGCGAGCGAAACCTCTATGGATCCAGATGTTTGGGTTGTGGAGGTGGAAGGGTGCGATGGCTCCGGTTTTCTAGATGTTGTTAGCGACTCAAAATAGCTATTGCATCTTATTTTTTTCAAGCCGTGCGGTAATCATAACAAAAATAGCGCTAAGTGAGAGTTGCTGACGACGTTGATAGTAGTCATAACTCTAATAATATTGAATTCTATTTTATCATCCGTACATGTGATAATTGGTGGAATGCTAAATTCAAAAATTCAGTAGTTATTTTAGGTGGAAAACTTTGGTTCGACCGTGACGAGAATGCTACTATTATACGGCAATGAGTTCTTGTTCGTTTTGATTCTGAAGCACGTCTTTAATGGGCTTTCGATCGAGTGTTGGTTTGACAGAGCCATTACCACCCGCTTCTCGTGCTGCTGATTGTGCTCGCACCCGCCAGAACCGCATAACGCGTTCGGCTGCGTCTTGTGGAATTTTAAGGTAGAGATCAAGTATCCTCAGAGCACGTGATTGTTGATCATTACTTTTTTGTAAACCAAAAACAACTTTGGCGAATGTGGATCTCTCTAGCCCTGAAGCACGCGCTGCTATGGCTACACTTTCCCAGCTGGGGTCTTGTAGAATGCGAGATGCTGTGGCGGAATCAATGCCAGTATAATGGGCGAATGCCAAAAGAAATTCTGTTGCTCGTTTAGTTTCAATAAGTTCTTTCAGCAGTGTTTCGTTAATCGCATTCGCGCGAGCCTTGTCATTAATATAGCGCTGAGCTTCTTGCACTTCGATCTTTACATCCTGTGTGGCAACAGTCAAAATTTTCTTACGGTTGGTTTTAATTGCGTTATCAATGAGTGTCGGGTCGAGAGTTTCTGAACGTTTGAGGATTTCTTTTTTCAAGGCGGAGGAGACGAAAAAATACATCTGGGTCAATAGCTGTGGAGCAAGATCAAATCGACCAGCCATGGGTGCCTGGAGTTCTGGCAGGTTTCGCGAGTGTTCAACCAATTTCTTCATGGTGCTACTATGCATCTGGGCACCATTATTATTCGCTAGGGATACCAGGACTTCCTTATCACCGCGAGCCACTAATTCTTCCGATACTATTTCTGGCACGTGTTTGCGTGCTGAAATGGCTTTCATATGCTGTTGGCTGCGTTGTTGTATAATCCGCACAAGATCTTTTTCTGAAAGCGCTGATGAACGTTTTAAAATAGGTTCTGCGACTGAAAATTCGTCATGTGCAAGTTGTGTTAAGAGCCCACGCGGTGCTGTTGGGATATCTGCAAGTTTGTCTGCAAGTTCGCGTCGCAAAGCTGATTCTACATTTTGTGTAACGCGTGTCATGATTACATCGAAATGCTGCATTTCACTAGAAGAATATCGATCGGGCGCAACCATAAAAACATCGGTGATCTCTCTCAAGAGATCGCGCCTTTTGTCACTTGAGTCTTCTTTAGCAACTTCAATCAATTGCTTCAGCTTCGACATCTGCAGAGCAGGTTTATTTTCTACGGTTTGCGCGGCGCTGATAGTCATTCATACCCTCTTCAACCCTTGTCAGGGTTGGGTTTACTTACTTATTTGTCATCATTGCAGCCTAACGGTAAAAAAATGCCTTGGAAAAACCCCGCCTTGGTTAACCAACTGACGTAATAATAGATAAAATTTCCAGGAAAACAGGGTTTCCAGCGATTGGATGTTTACCTTGTTTTCCGATAGACTATGCGACTTACAATGAAGGCATGGTCCTATTTGTCGTCACTAGTTTACTATGAATGAGGTGGTACCCCGATGAAAAAATTATCTGAGAATATATTTACGAAACGCATTTTTTCTGTTGGAGCAATGGTCGGTGTTATTGTTATCCTCGCCGGGTGTGCTGGTTATAGTAATGGCGGCTATACAGGTAAGGGCGGTATAGGACAGGGAAATTCAAGAAACTTTGCCAATAACTCTGTACTCTCTAATGAATTGAACCGAGGAGACCAGCTGGCGCTTGAAGAGGGGTTCTTAGGAGCGATGAATACTTTGGATGCTGGTGTACCAAGAGATTGGCGCGGCGAGCGTAGCGAGGGGACGGTTACGGCAGGTTCTTTTTTGATCGCTAATTTATTGCCAAACCCTGATGACACCTTGCCCGCCCGCACCGGCCTTAGCCTGTCCTATCGGTTGGAAACAGAACAAGGCAAGCATGTGCTTGCTAAGAATTCAAATATCCGACGTGGCCCATCTACAAACTATGACGTTTTAGAAACATTGCCTTCAGGAACCGGGGTTGATGGCGTAGGCCGAGTTGAAGGTGAGACCTGGATGCTTGTTGCTGTTAACGGCGCTGTTCGCGGTTATGTTCATGAAAAATTGTTGGTGAAGGCACCGGGTACGGGGGCATTTGAACTTGCGGGCGGTCCGGTACGTGAGCCGGTGTTGTGCCGGGAATATAGTCAAAGCTTGCTGGTGCGAGGTCAGCGGGATCGCTGGAATGGAATTGCTTGCGATTATGGAAGTGGTTGGGAATTGGAACAGCGAACTGGGCCAACCCTTTTAGGGCAAGCTTATTGATAGCTGTTGCTCGATGAGTTTGTACTACTCGCGATTACGACGTTTACGCCGGAATATACCACGCCTTCGTTCGCGTGGGCGGGCTCCATCACGTCGGTCCCGGTTTTGATCAGATTGGCGTCTGCGACGACGGTCATCGCGTTTTGAAATGTTGCGTTCACGTGCAATTATTGAAAATCCGCGTGATACATCTGCATAGAAATCCAGGAGCACTGGCTCGTTCGTTATGACGCTTGCCGGATAGGCCCCAGCGAGTTTTTTTTCGCCAAGTCCCTGATGCGCGGCCATCATATAGTTACGCCATATCTGTGCCGGAACAGATCCTCCGGTGATTTTTTTCATACCGTTGTATGCATCATTGCCAACCCATACACCGGTGACAATTTGTGCTGAATATCCCACGAACCATGCGTCACGCCAGTCATTTGTTGTGCCTGTCTTACCCATTGTTTGGCGTGTACCAAGGGTTGCGTGCCGCCCCGTGCCGGTTAGCATCACCTGATAGAGCAGGTGGTTTATGTCATGGCTGATGTTTTTACTAAAGACGCGAACTGGTTTTGGCTTTTCGTAAGTATACAGAATGTCACCGTTCTGGTCTCGAATTTTTTCTATAATGTATGGTGATATACGGGTTCCGCCACGGGCCATGGGTAGGTAGGCGCTGGTCAATTCTTCTAGTGTAAGATCAGTAGCGCCGAGCGCTAATGAGGGGTGAGGGTTCAATTTTGATTTGATCCCAAGTCTTTTGGCTACGTCAATTACCTGCGCGCGGCCGATTTGTTCACTTACCTGGACCGACACTGTATTGATCGATTTTGCCATTGCCTCAGTGAGGCGAACCGGGCCGGCGAATTCTTCTGAATAATTTTGCGGTTCCCAGCCATCAATATTAAGGGGCTTATCAACGAATTTGGTTTCCGGTGTCATTCCTGCTTCAAGGGCAGCAATATAAACAAATGGTTTAAAGGCGGATCCCGGCTGGCGTTTGGCTTGAACGGCACGGTTAAACTGGCTGTCGCGATAATCGCGCCCGCCAACCATTGCCCGTGTGGCACCGGACAGGTCGTATGAAACAAGCGCTGCTTGTTCTGCGCCAGCTAGCCTTGTGTCTATTGTTAGTGCGACGCGAAGAGACATTTCCGCATCAGCCTGCATTTTCGGGTCAAGCGTGGTTGTGATAATCAAATCACCTTTTTGACTTCCTATTAACTGATAGGCCCTGCTTGAGATAAAATCGAATGCATAGCCAAGTTCTGCGCTGACTTCATTGATGGCAAGGGTCGCAGGATTGAGTTTTGCTTCGCGTGCTTGAAAAGGTGAGATCGCTTGAATTTCGAGCAGGTTATTAATAACTTCCGCACTGCGATTTTCTGCACCCGTTAAGTTTTGCGTAGGAGCAAGGCTTGATGGCGCTTTGGGTAATCCTGCAAGCATGGCGGCTTCTGCGAGATTTACGTCTCGAGCTGATTTATCAAAATAAGTACGGGCTGCTGCTTCTACGCCATACGCCCCGGCGCCAAGATAAATACGGTTTAAATAG
>CAZGVP010000284.1:0-4245 GCA_964529135.1 uncultured Caulobacterales bacterium
AGCTGCGGGGGTGGCCATTGAAAATGGAATGTATAACACGGGCACAGCCACAGTGAATGAGTTCTCTTCAGTAAACACGACCTCTTGTGTCAGTGCGATCGTAGTCAGCTATTATACTGGCCCTGTTCTTTCTCGCTCGATTGCTTCTTTAAAGGAGCAACGGGAAATCGCAGAGATTATAATTGTTGATAATGGCAATTGGCCGGAATTCGTTCTCAAAGCGGCATGTCTTGAAGAGGATGGACCAAAGGTTCGTATTATATCAGGTCACGGTAATATCGGCTTTTCAGCAGCGTGTAATATGGGTGCCAAGGCTGCTACTTCGCCATATTTGTTATTTTTGAATCCTGATGCCGTTTTACCTGCCGATGCACTTGGAAAATTGCTCAGTTCAAGTCATGAGAAAGAAAAACCTTGGATGATGGGGGCAAAACTTGTTGGCCCTGATGGGATTGAACAGGCTGGCTCTCGCCGTCACACATTGACCCCTTGGCGCGCGCTTGTTGAAGCTGGCAAACTTTACCGCTTTGCTCCTAAGCACCCATATTTTCGACGTTTTAATATGCACAATGACCCATGCCCCGGAGAAATTTGCCCTGTGCCAGTTACCTCAGGTGCTTGCATACTTATTCCGTCCAGAGATTACAATTTGATTGACGGTATGGATGAGGAATATTTCCTGCATGTAGAGGATATAGATTTTTGCCTTCGCTTTGCAGATGCAGGGGGTACGGTCTATTATAACCCGAAAGTGGAAATTCTTCATTTCAAAGGATCAAGTCGCACCCGTAAAACCCAAATTGAATTTCATAAAACACGTGGCATGCAACGCTATTTTCGGCAACATTTTTCGGGAGTGTATCCCCCATTGTTTCTGCCTTTTGTGAATATGGCCTTATGGGCAAGGTTTGGAGCGTTGGCTGTTGCTCAAACAATGTTTCGGGGGGTTTCAATTTTGAATCTTCGCCAACGCCGGGGAAAGCCAGCAATGACGAGAGCACGCGCTATGGCTGCCCGGCAAGCTGAACGTAAGTAACTTGTTTTCGCGAGTTATTTGAACACGATGTTTAGTGTCGATTCTCCACCATTTTATTAAGAGAGATCAATCCTATAGTCGCTAATTTGTGCATCTGCTTTTCCTATATCATCAAAATTATCCGTATCCCTAGCAGCGATATATTCAAGCCAAGTATAAGGTCTATAGTATGGAGTCCCATTTGAGATTTCGGGTATCGGCTCGATGGTGGCATTTCTTGGTGGGTGCAAAAAGTAGGGAATGCTCATGCGGTCCATTTTTGTCACTGGTTGGACACGATGGAGCGCTGCTCGATATATATCATTTGTTCTCACCTGCATCGTGTCGCCTAAATTAACGACCACCGAGCCAGGTGTTGGAATGATATTGACCCAGTCACGATTGGCGACTTTCGTTTGTAAACCGCCAACATTATCTTGAAGCAGTAATGTTAAGATACCTGGATCTGTATGCTCGCCAAGAGCGACGGTACCTAATGGTGCTAATTGATCGCGCTGATTTTGTGGAACCGGGTCCATAGTAAGATAGTTGTTCAATCTTACAGGGCTGATTGCCGGGTCCCCATGATAAGGTGTTGCTGTATTTTCGCTCAGGCCCAAAGCACTAAACACCAGCATTGTCGTTTTAGCAGCAAGGGTTGAGAATGCATTATGAAATTCAGTCAGGGTTTCCTTAAATTCGGCTGGCTTATCTGGCCATTTATTTCGGGCTATACCTAACTGCGCATTCGGGGCAGTAAAGTCGAAAATTTCCTTATGATCGCGTTTACCTTTCGTAAGTTCGCGATCATACCAACCCATTGGGTTTTCAAGATCTCTTGAAATGCGTTGCTTATTGGCATAGTCGGTCGCAAAGAATTCTCGTGAAACAGAAAAAGTTTTATCAATCAGAGTATTTAATCCATGCCCTGTTATCAAAAAGAAACCGTGATTACGGCATGCCATATCAAGGGCTGAGAGTTGATTGGTGTTTATCGCAGAAATATCAATGATCGGAACCATGGAATTACCAATAGGGTTTTGCATGTCTCCACGTCCTGTGAGGTTTTTATGAGTCTGATTTGGATTAGAAAGAAATTTCAGAATGAACACAATAAATGAATGAGAAAGTTATAGCACTCATCCAATATTAATTAGGCCATGTTTCTTTTTGCCAATTGATAGCTTGATCGAACCGTCATCAATATCATCAGTGCTGATGGGGCGCTCCTCTTTAATGGCAACATTGTTGATCTTTAACGCACCAGCTTTGATGTGACGCCGAGCCTCGCCTTTTGAGGAACACAAGCCAGTTTCAATAAAAGGGTCGAACAATGCCAATCCCGCATCAAGTTGTGACTTGGTGACTATGATTGATGGTAAGTCGCCTCCGCTTGTGCCAGCCTCAAAGACTTCTTGAGCGGTTTGAGCCGCAGTGCGGGCAGCTTCACGGCCATGCAACATGGCAGTTGCTTCTGTTGCGAGGATTTTCTTGGCTTCGTTGATTTCTGACCCTTCCAATGAAGCAAGGCGGCGTACTTCATCCATTGGCAAGATAGTAAACCGTGCCAGCATCGTTCCAACATCTGCGTCTTCTGTATTGCGCCAGTATTGCCAATAATCGTATGGGCTAAACATATCGCCGTTTAACCACACTGCACCCTGTTCAGTTTTCCCCATTTTTTTACCCGAGGCAGTTGTCAGCAATGGTGTTGTCAAGCCAAAAACTTCTGCACTATCTTTACGGCGACATAATTCAACGCCATTAATGATGTTGCCCCATTGGTCTGAACCACCCATTTGCAACGCGCAATTGTGACGATTGTAGAGTTCGTGAAAATCATAGGCTTGCATCAACATATAGTTGAATTCGAGAAAGCTAAGCGGACTTTCTCTTTCCAGCCGCAATTTCACACTATCAAAAGTCAGCATACGATTTATTGTAAAGTGGATACCGTAATCGCGCAAAAATTCTACATAGGAGAGTTTGTCGAGCCATTCTGCATTATCGACCATCATTGCGCCATTATCGCGTTCAAGGTCGAGGAACTTTGAAAACACCCCTCGAATAGAAGCAATGTTATCCGCGATTTCAGCTTCGGTAAGGAGTTTTCGTTGGCTATCCTTGAATGACGGATCGCCAACTTTGGTGGTGCCGCCGCCCATGAGTGCGATGGGTTGGTGCCCGGTTTGTTCAAACCAGTAAAGCATCATGATTTGGATCAAGCTCCCCACATGCAGGCTTTTTGCTGTAGCATCAAAACCGATATAGGCTGTCAGTCTCTCGCGAGCAGCGCGCTCATCGAGGGCATCCAGATTAGTGCATTGGTGGATAAATCCACGTTCTTGAAGAATATGTAAAAATTCAGATTTACAGAATTTATTTACGGGCTCTGTCATAAAGTGTCAGCAATTCAGGGGTTAAAGCCTTCTGGCATTATTCGCGGAATGACCGAGCTAGCATGCTGGCAAGGTTTTTCCAACAGAAAGCCGCCTCGGAAGATAAGGGAGCGTTATGAGCGAGACATTTGATATAGCGGATGAGGGTACGGACGACGAGAAACGTCCGCTAACTGCGATTGGCTTGATGAGTGGTACATCACTTGATGGCATTGATGTAGCGCTCTTGAGAACAGATGGTCAAGATTCGTTAACATTTGGGCCTACTCTTTCAAAACCCTATAATTCTGAGATGAAATCGTGGGTTAACCGGGCTATCAAAGCTGCCAATGAAGGGCGTGACGGCGCGGCTGATATCGGTAAAGCTGCAGGTGAGATCACGCATCTCCATGCGGAAGCTGTAGAAGAATTCATGGAAGAGAATAATTTGCGCCGCGATCAGGTTGATGTGATTGGATTCCATGGTCAGACAATTTTGCATCACTCTCCGAAACTGCCGGTGCTCGGTCCCGAAGATCAGGGGCGGACATGGCAGATTGGTGATGGTCAGACTTTAGCCAATGAGACAGGCATTGATGTAGTTCATAATTTTCGTGCCGCTGATGTGATGGTAGGCGGGGAGGGCGCACCTTTGGCTCCTGTTTATCATGCAGCGCTTGTACGCAAGCTTCAACGCGATCATTCTGTAGGAGTGCTCAATCTTGGGGGGGTTGGCAATATTACATTTGTTCCTAAAAGTTGTGAAGATGGCGGTCTTGTTGCGTTCGATTGCGGTCCAGGCAATGGCTTGATCGACGAGTGGGAATAAATTGAGGTTGATCAGGCGCGCAT
>CAZGVP010000285.1:0-4231 GCA_964529135.1 uncultured Caulobacterales bacterium
CTTGAATAGTTGTGTTGATATCCCCGAACCCGCCAAGGGCGGCATTTCTGTCTTCGTCGCGTCCCAATAACAGACTAACAAGTGGCCCAGTTTCAAACTTACCACTTCGATAAAGGGGTACCGTGAGGCGACCATTATTGAGGTGGAATTTATCTTTATAACGAACATCGATGATGGGCAGGAAGCGATTGCGATAATTGTTTGAGCCAAAATAATCCGGCACATAACCGTTACCGACACCGATGCGGACTCGGACATCCTTCATGTTAATATTTTCGCTAATCAGATCCAAGCCGTCCTGAACAGTTTCCAGCGCGTCTGAAAGCCGGTCCAAAACGCCAGAACCTTGCGCATTCGCGGTCATACCAACGCTGCAAAGCAACAGTACGCTCGCTAATAATCGCATAGTGCACCTGCAAACATCATTATGTTTACTTAAGTATCGCGTCATACCCCTTCCCATTGACCCTTTACCTAAAATATTTTGTCCACCCATGATTCACACCAAACAAGACAATAGATTAGCCATAAAATGGTAAAAATGAGGCAAAAAAATACTTAGGATTTTAACTTTGTCTATGCCCTATCGTATTTTTTCTTCTTATTTTTTAATTCGGGTAAGCGACCAAAAACGTATGCTAAGTGTTACCCATGATACTAAGACGCCAAGGAAGGTTCCTTCCATCAGTCCCAGAAGGCCGCGTCCTAATGGAAACGCAAGAATATAGGATGCAGGTAACATCACCCCAACGAACGAAAGCGTCTGCAGCGATGTCGGCCACCATGTCTCTTTTAGGCCTCTCAGCGCGCTTGACGCGACCATCTGGGCACCGTCAAACACCATGCCGATGGTAAAAATAAGCGCGACTGGGATCAAAAGGTCAATGATCGCTGTGTCATCGGTAAAAATGCCCAGAAAGTATTGCGGCGCAATGAGTATTACAGTGCCTAAAACAAGCGTAACAATGAAATTAAGGCCGTGCCCTGAAATCGCGGCAAGGATTGTATCGGCGCGGTCGCGCCTCCCGTAGGCAATCCCGATCCGCACACTTGTTGCAATCCCAATTCCAACGGCGATCATGATTGGTAGGCCGAGGACCTGATACATAACACCGTGTGCGGCGAGGGGGACAGTCCCTAGCCAACCAGCGAACACGGCGATCGCCCCGAAAGCGATAACTTCTGCCGCCAGTGATACCGCTGAAGCGTAACCAATACTGCGCTGTTCTTTCCATTCACGCCATTTTTGGCCGGTGGGTTTATGCACACCAAACTTTCGCATCGAGGGTGCGTACCAAACGTAAGCAAAGGCGGATATTGCAAGGAAAATCCGAACACCAGTAGATGCCCATGCCGAGCCTTCCGCGCCCATTTCATCAAAACCGAGATGGCCATAGATCAGCGCGTAATTCAGCCCCACATTGACGAAATTGGCAGTGAACATGAGATAGAAACCGATTTCGGCGCGCTTAACACCCTCGAAAAACATTGAGCAGTTAATAAATAGCAGATGAGCTGGAAGCCCGATCGCAAGCACCTTAATTAGATACCCTGCTTCACGCGCCTGTTCATCTGTTTGACCAAGCGCGTTGAGCCATGTCTCTGACGGCCAGGAAACGATCAGCACAAGCAAGCCAACGAATAAGGTGTAGGGAATTGTCCGCCGCCAAACACGGCCGCACTCAGCGTAGTTTTCTTCACCGTATGCGCTCGCACACATGATGAGGATACCCATCATAAGGCCGATGCCTACAATCAGAGTGAACATCACAACTGACTGGTTCGCGAGATTAAGCCAAGCAAGATGATCCGTCGCATAATGTCCAACCATCGCGGTATCAACCATCCCCAGCCCTAGGACGCCGACGCGCGTCATCACAACCGGAAACGACAGGCGTCCGAGTTCACTGAAATGACGTTTAAGCCGCTCCAGAAACCATGAACGGTCAAAGGAAGCAGGCGTATGGGAGCTATCGTTCCACATGCTGCGCTCGGGTTTATGGTTGAAAGAAGGAAATCAGAACTTTGGATGGAGAGGTCTAGTGTTTGAAGGTCGTTTGTGCAAGCATATGCGTATGATCTAGGGCTTTTATGGGGATAAAAAGCCGTCTTATGTGGAGTTTGGGGCACGCCATGTGGTTGAGGCGCTGCTCACATGGGGAAGGGGAGAATAATGCCAGATAGTCAAACAGCATCCAGCGGGGGCGCACCTTTAAGCTACGGCGCCTATCCTGAATTAACGCCGCACGCCATTTTTGTTGGTTATATTTTGGGTGTCATTATCGCGATTTCAATCGGCTTTGCGGCCTTGAAACTCGGTTTCTCAATAGAAGGGTCGGAGCTCGCAGCGATTCTCGGTTTTGGGATACTACGCGGGATGCTGCGCCGAAGATCAATCGTTGAAAACAATGTCGCGCAGACGGTGGCGAGTGCGGTGAACGGAGCGTCATCCGGCATGATGTTTTCGGTTCCAGCGATCTTTCTTTTGGGGCATCAGGACGCATTTGACCCCTATATCCTCACATTCGGCGCGATAGCTGGCGCATTCCTCGGTATCGCCTTCATCATTCCGCTCAGGAAGCAGATGATTGATTTTGAGCGTTTCACCTACCCGGGCGGTGTTGCTGTCGCGACGATATTGAAGTCACCCGGAGCCGGGATAGAGAAAGCTAAGCTTCTCGTCGTCGCTGCGCTAGTCTCTGGCGGATTGCATGCCGCAAGTCTCGCGACAGGATATGAGAATTTCCCCCTATTCTCCATGTTGGGTTTGCCGGATTATTTGAATGGTACCTGGTATTTATCGCTTCTCACGATTGGTGTTGGCTATATCGCTGGCCGAGGGGGCCTGGCGTTCGTCATTGGTGGCTATGTTTGCTACTGGATATTGGCACCAATGCTTGACCTTACGAGCCTGTTTCCGGTTATCAATGGTGAGATCAAAAATTCACCCGGTGATTTGCGGCTTCTCTTATATCGGCCTGTAGGTATTGGCATGCTTATCGGCGGTGCTATCGTTGGTGTTTTGTTTGCGCTTCCGCTCATCAAGTCAGCGATCGGGTCGATGCAATCGTCGGCAAAGAAAGAGAGCGCGCTATCCAAAGATGAGATGCCCATCAAACTCCTTTATATAGCAATTGTTGGGTCGGCGATTCTTCTGGGTGTTATGGCGATTACGTCCGCGGAGCAGGTTGGTATTGGACGCGGTATCTTGATGGCAGTCTTGGGCACGCTATGGATATGGATGGCGGGGATCATCCTATCGGAAGCAATTGGCCGAACTAACTGGTCCCCCTTGTCAGGGATGACTTTAATCGCCGTTACGATCCTGATCATTATCACCCAGGCCTTTGGCGGTATGGATAAGGTTCAGGCAATTGTTGCGGCGGTGACCGTTGGGGCTGCCACTTGTGTGGCGATGAGCCAGGCGACTGATCTTATGCTCGACCTCAAGACCGGGTATCTCGTGGGTGCGACACCGCGCCAGCAGCAGATGGGTCAATTTTTCGGTGCCTGGCTCGGCCCAATTGTTATCATTATCCTGATATTCGTTTTGCATCAGGCGTATGGACTGGGGTCAGACCGCCTGCCCGCACCGCAGGGGCAAGCACTCGCCTCCATGGTGGATGGTGTCTTGGGTGGTGATGTGCCCTTAGAGAAATATATCGCGGGGGCGGCGCTTGGTGGTATCCTGACTGCTATGCAAGGCGGTCTAGGCATCACCGTTGGTCTTGGTTTTTACCTTCCTTTTAACATCGTTCTTACATACTCACTTGGCACCCTCTTACGTGAAATATCAAATCGCAAGCAAGGCAAAGAATGGTCTGAAAATAAAGGTATTCCCATTGCCGCTGGATTTATTGTCGGCGAAGCGCTCGTCGGTGTCGGCTATGCCGTCAATATTATCATCGACTCGTTTTAAGGAGGAACCCATGAAAAATATCGGAAGACTCATCGTTGTTTTGGCGTTTCTTGCGGGGGCATTTCTGGCGTCTCTAGATCCGACGCACGTTGATTGGATTGCCTTCGGACCCGTCATTGTTGCAGGGTGTATGGGCATTGTTTTTGTTAAGAAAGCCGAACGGGATGAGGCCACCCATAGCGACAGATTGGACGCTGATGCTCGTGACCTTGAGATCAGCCTTGCAAATATTCTTGAGAACTTAAAGACGCTTGATGGACGGAAGGACAAAGTGCCGACCTATGACATGCGCTTTGAAATCGATAAATTGTT
>CAZGVP010000286.1:0-4221 GCA_964529135.1 uncultured Caulobacterales bacterium
GTGTCTGATTGCGTCCTACGCGATGAAAGCCAACGCTTGCTACATTTATATTCGCGGCGAATATGTGCTTGAGCGCGAACGCTTGCAGGCCGCTATTGATGAGGCTTACGCGGCAAACCTGGTTGGCAAAAATGCTGCCGGGTCAGGGTGGGATTTTGATATTTATGTGCATCATGGTGCTGGCGCATATATTTGCGGTGAGGAAACCGCACTACTTGAAAGCCTTGAAGGTAAAAAAGGTCAACCACGGTTGAAACCACCATTTCCGGCAGGAGCAGGGCTTTATGGGTGCCCGACTACTGTCAATAATGTGGAGTCTATCGCAGTTGCCCCCACAATTTTGAGGCGCGGCGCAGACTGGTTTAAAAAATTTGGTCGCGACAATAATGCTGGCACGAAGCTTTTTTGTATTTCCGGTCATGTAGAACGCCCGTGCAATGTGGAAGAAGAAATGTCTATCCCGCTGAAAACATTGCTGGAGCGCCATTGTGGTGGTGTGCGTGGTGGCTGGGATAACCTTAAAGCCGTTATTCCCGGTGGGTCTTCTGTGCCACTCCTGCCAAAAGAAATTTGCGATGATGTATTGATGGATTTTGATGCGTTGAAAGAACACCGCTCTGGCCTTGGTACGGCCGCGGTTATCGTTATGGATAAATCCACAGATGTGGTCAAAGCCATTGCCCGGATCAGCTATTTTTATAAGCATGAATCCTGTGGTCAGTGCACGCCATGTCGTGAGGGAACGGGGTGGATGTGGCGCGTATTGGAACGCATGGTGCGTGGTGAAAGTTCCACAGAAGAAATTGATAAGCTATTAGATGTTGCCGGTCAAATCGAAGGCCATACTATCTGTGCGCTTGGTGATGCGGCAGCTTGGCCAGTGCAAGGCTTGGTACGCCATTTCCGCCATGAAATTGAAGAACGAATCAATACCTACCGTGCTGATAGAGGCGGCGTGCAGGTCATTGCTGCAGAGTAAGCAATGAATTATCTTAACGCTTTGCTCTAGTATAACCTATGCATTGCACCAATTATACAAAACCGAAAAATTTTTCATAACGACTATAAACATCCTTATACAGAATTATGATGATTGCCCTGCAATGGATGCTTTCTATAATTTGTAGATCTTGGTAATTGCCATCGTCGTTGAAATCGATCGTGTTGGTTAATAATTTAGGCAGAAATTTAATCGCTTAGTGAGCTGAGTGTTATAATTTCTATGTGTAGAATTAATCTCACAGTTTAAATCTGAGATAGTACGCTGCGGGGCAGGCAGCTAATGGGGGGACTATGTTATCAGCTAAGCATTTCGTACACGAAATGGACCAAGAGCTTTCTTTTGAATCGGAAGATTTGAAATGTTGCTCTAACGGTTGGGAAATTCATGAGGGTTCAATGTTAATTAAAAAATCTTTGGAACAGGAACAAGAGGTTAATATAGACTCACAGGATATAAAGCCTATAGATGAGGTGCCAACTATAGCTAAGCGAGTGGCACAACCGTTTGAACGTCGTGGTCGTGGACGAACACAGTCAAGTGGCCTTAGTGATCGTGACTGGGCAAGGCATAATTTACGGCGATACGATCAAGATAAACTCATTCTCGATCTAGCAAATGTTTTGCGAGTTCTTGAACGCAACCCTGATTACTCTGGCAGATTTCGTTATAACCAAGATATGGCTAAAGTCGTTGATAGGGGTGTAATTATGGCAATGTGGATGGTTAATGCGCTTGCCGGTGAAATTCAGGAACGGTTTATGCCAAGTGTGAATGAAAATCTTGTTCACAAGGCAATTGAGATTGTGGCAAATAAGGCAACTCTTAGTCAAACTGTAAACGAAGAAACCAGTAGGGTTTAGGTGTTAGCTTTAAAGTTATGAGGTTTTCTGTATCCAATCTTTTAGCAATGTCATTTTTTTGCTATAGCCTGTGCACTGGAAAAATGACCCACAGGATTTCCATCAATGATCAGAGTTGCTCAAGACAAGGATGAAATTCCTTCATTGGCCAGGATTGGTGCGCATAGTTTTACGCAGACGTTTAGTCATCTTTATAAACCTGAAGATCTTTCTATGTTCCTGGAGGAAAATCACAGCGAGACAGCCTATGCCAAAATGTTTGATGACCCTCAAACCTGCATCTGGGTTGCAGAAGAGACGGCTGGTGATTTAGCGGGCTATGTGGTCGCGGGGCCATGTCACTTGCCTGTGCCAAATATGCCAGATAATGCTGGCGAATTAGCGCGATTATATGTGTTGACATCTCACCAGGGGCAAGGTTTGGGTAATGTACTGCTTGAGAGGGCACTGGATTGGATGGAAGAGAAATTTGATCACCAATATCTTAGTGTTTACTCGGAAAACATTGGCGCACAGCGTCTTTATGCTCGTTATGGTTTTGAAAAAATTCACGATTATTATTTTATGGTTGGAAATCATGCTGATCCAGAATTTATTCTGGAACGCAAACGCAATATTTCACCAGGTGGAGTGACACGATGAGGTTGAACTTACCATCGAACCGTACAGAGTTTGCCAGCTTTCCGGATTTATATGACCGAGAAATCGGCCCCTATCTAGTAAACAATGAGGGTTTGCGAAAACGTGCGGTCCGAAATGGTTTTATGTTTGGGGCACTGGTGTTGGCTGTGGGGATCATAATTGAGTTTATTGTTCCCTCTTCCATGAAGATGTTTCCGATTTTTATCGGTATTGCTGGATGTATTGGTACGGTTTCGCTGCACCTTGGCAAAGCACGTCATATTATCACTGAAGGGTTAATTGGAAAAATTACTGACCAGCTTGGCTTCAACTATCAACGAAAATTAGAGCGACCAGAATATTTTGAACCGTTTCAGCAGTTAAAGTTTTTTTCCAGTTTTAATCGAGAGCATTGGGAAGATGAGGTGCGAGGCAGCCATAACGGCCAAAAATTTATTATCTGCGAAAGTGATTTAAAGTATAAAACGTCGGGAAAAAACAGTAGCACAAGGACGATATTTCACGGGCAGTTGCTGGTTATTGATTATACAAAAAGGTTTTTAGGAAAAACAGTTTTGCGCAGGGATGCAGGGCTTATGAACCGTTTTGGAAAACCGGGAAAAGAATTCCAACATGTAGGGCTTGCGTCAGCTGAGTTTGAAAAAGCCTACGAGGCGTGGTCAACCGATCAGGTGGAGGCACGAGAACTCTTGGATCCAATTGTGTTGGAAAGGTTTCAGGAATTGGAGCGTTTATTCCAAGGCAAGGGCCTGCAAGCTGCTTTTGCTGATGGTAAACTTATGATTGCAATAGAGACGGGTGATCGGTTGAATATCGGATCAATGTTTAAACCACTGGAAGGTAAAGGCCGGGTTGAAACTATTCTCAAAGAATTTGATGTGATCTTTGATTTGATGGACGTGGCATTAAAGCCTGTAGAAAAACGTCTCTCTGGCGCGTTGTCTGTGGATCAATTGTAATTATTAGAAGATAAGTCGTCTTAGCTAGTGAACGTTTACCGGGTTCATTTCCTGTTGCTTGGCTGCAGCAAATGCAAGCTCCAAGTCACCTACGAGAGCAATGCGCTCACCATCGGCTGCGTGAACAGAGTATAAAGTTGTATCATCTGGTAAATCATAGGTGACGTAACCATCATCATCCATAAGATGTTCCGAAACGTCACCAGCTAATACCGGACGAATATATACAAGTTTACGGCCACCCATTTCAGCCAATTCCTGTGCACTCACAGCGGCCTCATGCGTGTCAAACTCAATGTCGAAATCTTTATGCTCTGTCATGGTCAATACCCTTTTCGTCACTGGAGATTGTGACGCCTTATGAGAGTTTGCCCTAAAACTTTAAGCAAACAGTGAATAACCACCCAGCCGAACTCGATTTTGCGGAACGCCCTTGATATAAAATGTAGCGATATTTTATAACATTTCAATGTTTACGTATCCGCGTGGCTTACTTCTAATATAGGATGTTTGCATGGCAGTTTTATGGGACTGCAAGTCACAGTTGAGTGATACCCATAAGGCGCTAGGGGTGAGTTAACTCTAAAAAACCAGCTTTTAAGGGCTCTTGGAAAGGATTTTTGCAAATAGCGCAGGGTCAATATTACCACCTGAGAGGGTCAGGCCAATGATGCGATCTTGAGTTTTGATCTTGCCGGACAAAACAGCAGCCAATGCCACTGCGCCACCAGGTTCAAGGACAAATTTTAAAAATTTG
>CAZGVP010000287.1:0-4210 GCA_964529135.1 uncultured Caulobacterales bacterium
AAAGCCCCATCAGCGACAGCGCATATTTTGCGGGCGCCGGGCTCGTGTCCTGAAAGAGAGCATCATGAAGTGGCGCAAGTCGATCCTGAATCTCAATTGCACCTTCAGTATCACCAGCTATACTCATAGTCTGCATTTGAGAGCAAAGATCTGGCGCAATATTTGAGGTAACCGAAATACAACCCTTCCCACCCATGGCATTAAAACCAACAGCTGTCATGTCCTCGCCTGAAATCTGAATAAAATCATTACCGCTAGCAAGACGCTGCAATGCCACCCGGGCGAGATCAGCCGTCGCATCTTTGACCCCAATAATCCGCGGGAGTTTTGATAGCTCGGCAACTGTCTCAACAGAAAGATTAGCAATTGTGCGACCTGGAACATTATAAAGTATAATAGGCAGGGACGTCGCATCATGGAGCGCGGTGAAATGGGCCAACAACCCCGCTTGGCTAGGTTTATTATAATACCCTGTAACCGAAAGAATTGCATCGGCCCCGGCTTCTTCAGCAAACCCTGCCAACCCAATCGCCTCACGGGTGGAATTTGATCCCGCTCCGGCGATCACTGGTACCTGGCCATGATCCTTTTCCAAGCTCTTGGCTGTCTCAATACACAAGGAAACCACACGCCTGTGTTCCTCGTGAGTAAGTGTTGCTGATTCGCCCGTAGTCCCCACCGGCACAAGACCATGAGTACCCGATTTTATCTGGCGTTTAACCAGGTTTACAAAAGCTTCTTCATCCACTTCGCCATTGGCAAAAGGGGTAACAAGGGCGGTCATCGATCCGTAAAATTTCATCATAGCTTAACAAATTGTTGTCTTTTCTTGGTCCTAGACCTGCTTTACGCTTATCGCAAGTACGAGCTTTATCTCAAGGAAACTAATGAAGGCGCATGGCTTGATTGTGTTGGCAATTTGCTGTTTTTCGGACGAAATGGCTAAAATCCGGCATTAGTGTATAATCCACAGGAAAAACCGTATGAATTTTAGGGAAGATTGTTAAAGAAAAAACCATCTGAATCGGCCACAATGATACGGGGATAGTTAAAGGTATGGCTAGATGTGTTTTCGAGGGAATTTGATGGGATTTAATACCCTAAGACAATTATATACAAATGCACTTTTTAGGGCCTGTGCAATTGTGATGATGTCATGCACGTTGGTATTTTGCCCCTTACCATCACATGCCTTTCAGCCTGCTAGCCTTGAACGGCTGGTCCAAATACCTCGTTTAAAACCTCCTGCACCCGGGCCGCGCCATTTATCTGCCGCAGATTATCAAGAGCTTAAATTGGTCATCGAAGCATGCTCTTCTAAATCATGGAATGCTGCCAAGGGTGCAATCAAGCGAATTAAAGATCCAGAAGCAAAGAGCCTTGGCCAGTGGTACTATTTTGATGCCCGCGATCCCAATATAGATCTGCGTGATGGAACAACTTTTTTGAATACTCATCCCGAATGGCCATCACTCTCACGAATTCAGCGCCATATGGAAGCACAGCTGAAAGACAAGACTAACGTAGAAACAATCTACAACCTGTTCAAGACCCGTGACCCAATTACAGGCAATGGCAAAATTCATTTCATCCGTGCCTTGATGGAACGTGGCGATCTGGAAGCTGCGTCAATCTATGTTCAGGATAGCTGGGCTACCCACAGGTTTACCTCCACTCAAGAACGTAGAATCTTATCTGCCTATGGGAACTATCTCAGCGCCCGGCATCATATAGCGCGGGTGGATAATCTTTTATGGGCAAGGCAAGTCACATCGGCACGACGTACATTTTCCAAATTACCAATCGATGAGCGTCGCAAAGCAGAAGCTCGGGCAGCGCTTTATTTACGGGCAAGCAATGCGCAACGCCTTTATAAGGCACTATCTGCAATCGATCGCAACGATCCAGGCGTTATGCATGCAGCAATCAGGTACTATCGACGCAGCGATCAAGAACCCCGAGCCATTTCGCTGGTGATGGATTTGCCAGATGATCATGACGAACTAAGAAACCCTTCAAGGTTTTGGAACGAGCGTAACTTGTTGATGCGTTGGGCCCTAAAGAACGGACGTTTTTCTGATGCCTATTCTATGGCCAACGGTACGGGCCTGATAGAAGGACTTGATCTCGCCGATGCTGAATTTAATGCCGGGTGGATTGCTCTGCGATTTCTTGGAGAACCCGAACGCGCTAATCAGCATTTCTTGTCTCTTGCGAGTTGGGCAACATCACCAATTTCCACCGCCAGAGCTTATTATTGGCTAGGGCGCTCAGCAAAAGCCTTAGGTAAGCAGGACCTTGCCAAACAGCGATTCACGATAGCTGCACGATATATATACACCTATTACGGACAATTAGCAGCCGAAGAAGTTGGTGGCGCTCTCGCGGAGCAAAAATTTGTCTCATCAGCAATTATTACTGATGAGGCGCGAACCAAATTTGAGACGCGCCGAACGGCAAAAGCTTTTAAAATGATCAGCGATTTAAATGATCGTCGCTCATTGTTGCGCTTTTCCTATAACCTTGATGATAAACTGGAATTACCCGGTGAATACCTTATTCTTGCTGAAATTACTGCTGGCGAAGATGCCCCTCATCTGACTATCAGGGCAGGTAAAACAGCCGTGCGAAATAAGCAGTTCATCCCTGAAGTATCTTATCCCCTCATCACAGTCCCTTCTTCAGCCAGCCGTTATATACCACCTGAACTCGTACTGGGACTTTCACGACAGGAAAGCGAATTTAATCCGCAGGCTTATTCCAGTGCTGGCGCTCGCGGCGTTATGCAACTTATTCCAAGCACTGCACAGCTCACGGCCCGCAAGGAACGGATTGCTTATTCACGTAGTGCACTACTGTCAGATCCAACCTATAATATGACCATTGGCTCTGCTCATTTATCGCATCTGATTGAGCGCTTTAATGGTTCTTGGATCATGACATTCACCGGTTATAATGCAGGCCCTCACCGTTCAGATCGATGGTTACAAGATTACGGAGACCCTCGATCTATTTCTGTTGATCCCGTGGATTGGGTAGAATTAATCCCTTTCTCCGAAACCCGCAATTATGTCCAACGTGTCCTTGAGAATGTTCAAATATACCGCGCAAGGCTAACCGGTGGGCCCATTGCTGGACAACTGATACGTGACCTTGAGCGCGGCGGCAATAAAGGACGTGCTGCAAAAACATCACCACCATCGGCTTTATTGGCAAGTTTGCGACCATTAACCGACAGCCGCTCTCTTCCCACGCTTTCTTTGCTCACACAAAAAAGGATTCAGGAAGCGCCACTAACATTACCAGCCGCTCGCCGCCCACAAGATCACCTGGCAGAAAAAGCAATATCTCCCCCAACAACTTCTGAAGTCCCTGGCGCGATTGCCCCTCAAGCTGATAGAGCTGATAGAGCTGATAGAGCTGATAGAGCTGATAGAGCTGATAGAGCTGATACTATTACAACAAAACAAGCAACAGAAATTGAAAAGCCAGCTCCAGCTGCCCCAGCAACTATATCTGTTGAGCCCTCCTTAGAAACGCCGGCAAACGGTGCCAACTCAATCGGCATGACAGCACCATCACTCAAACCAATGCCGCTTAAAACGACCGAACGAAATGAACTGACGCCTGCGACCACTCCCACCCGAACATCATCAGTACCTACCCCAACACTCAAGCCGAAGAATGTTAAAGAAAAACCTTTTGATCCCTACTCTGTAAAAACTCCTTCTTCCGCATCGACCATAACTGATCAAACGACCACATCGAACAAAGCGGGTGACCCTTGTAAAACTTATCGAGAATTTGTGGCGCGCAACTCAGAAAACAAGAACGAGAGCGCACAAGATCTGAATGCGGCTATGTTGGCCGAATTACAGGCCAAAGAAGCTTGCCAAAGCGAAAGCTCAACGGAGCCTGCGGAGACAAAATAAGGCACCAAAACCTGATAACTGACTGATACTTACCCAAATATCAGTTATTCAGTTTTATAGGCTACCCCAAACTCGTACAAAAAAACAGACGCTTAACGCGCCTGTTTTACAGGTTGGAAATCAACTGATCCAAACTTTAGATTACGCCATTCGTGATTTGAGTGAAGGCATAAATTGCTGGAACCAGTGCAGCAACGACAACACATAACGCTGCAAATTTATCCATTGTATTTCTCATTATGGTCTCTCCTTTTTTATAATTATGACAACACTCGCTG
>CAZGVP010000288.1:0-4208 GCA_964529135.1 uncultured Caulobacterales bacterium
GTGCTGGAACATACGCGGATAATCGCTCATGCGCCGTTTCAGCGACCGGTCAAGGTGAGTATTTTATGCGCCTTACCATAGCACGTGATATATGTGCGCAAGTTGAGTATGGGCGTGCTTCTGTTGCAAGAGCAGCTGATGATGTGATCAATAAAAGGCTCGCCGCACTTGGGGGCGACGGAGGGGTGATCGCCCTTGGGGCTGATGGCAGTTATGCGCTCGTCTTCAACACAGCAGGCATGTTTCGTGGTGTTAAGCAGGAAGGCAATGCCATGTCAGTTGCTATTTATGGAGATAAGTAATGGATATAGTAGATTTATATTTGAACCGGAATGGTCGATTAAACCGTAAAGGCTGGTGGTTTGGTGTTCTTGGTATGTAGACGATTTACATAATTGTATCCTTGGCCGCCACCGTTCTATTTCCAGTGATTTCAGGGTTTGTGTCGCCTAAAATACTAACGCCTTTTATATCAGTGTACAGCTTTATTGCTTCGATATTGCTTTGATAATTTTTTGTATTTGCCTTTTTATAATCTTTCTGTGAACCGTTAGCGTGATAGGGGGCGCCCAAAATATTTTGAATACATTTTTATAACTCCCCCAATAATGTTAGGGTTTTTAGCTATGACCGGCTTTGGTGGCGCGAATAAAGGTGTTTCTGTTAACGGAAATGAGGGATTATTGTTTTCTGCTAGTTCCAATTATACAGGTACAAGTGCGTTAATTGCTTTTGTATCACTTGGTTGTTTTGTTTGGGCATTGATTGAACTTGGGATTTTGCCTTCCCAGATAGGTGAGAAAGAGGGTGGTATTGTCTAGCCCCCTTCGAACAAAATGCGCCTGATCTGTAGGGTTATAACAATCCAAGATTTTTGAAACTGGCTTCTCTGTCTTTACCGATTATCAGGTGGTCATGAATGCGGATGTTGAGTGCGCGTGCTGCCGTTTGAATTTCATTCGTCATATCGATATCTGCCCGAGAAGGGGTTGGATCTCCAGAAGGGTGATTATGGACGAGAATGAGCGCAGAGGCCCCCAATTCCAAAGCGCGCTTGACGACCTCTCTTGGGTAAACGGGGGTATGATCAACTGTACCGCGTTGTTGAATTTCGTCAGCAATGAGGATGTTTTTGCGATCCAGGAATAGTATTTTGAATATCTCAGTTTTTTCGTCAGCCATTGCGGCGCGACAATAAGCCAGAAGATCCCCCCAGGAAGAGATCACCGGACGGTTCATAACCCGTTCCTGACCCAGCTTAATTGAAGCCGCCTGAATAATTTTCAGCTCAGTGGCTATCTTGTCGGATATTCCGGGGATTTCCATCAGTCGTTCAACAGGTGTACCGATCACTTCGGCAAATCCGCCAAATTTTTTGATCAATTCTTTTGCAAGAGGTTTTACATCCCTTCGAGGGATCGCTCTGAAAAGAACCAGTTCTAACAACTCATAATCTTGCAAGCCATCTATGCCTGCTTTTCGGAATCTCGCACGAAGTCTTTCGCGGTGACCTTTATTGTGGTCTGTAGCTTTGGGAAGAGGGGCTGCTGACATTATTTATAAGGTGGCTTATCTAGCCCTTTGGGTGACCCAGTAAAGATCTCGTATCCAGAGTCTGTAACTCCAAGAGAATGTTCAAACTGGGCAGTGAGAGATTTATCTCTTGTCACTGCAGTCCAGTTATCGCGTAATAATTTGGCATCTGGCTTACCTTCATTGATCATGGGTTCAATTGTAAAAAACATACCAGGCTTCAGTACGGTTGATGGTGCGCGTTGGATACCAGAAAAGCGATCTTTATACTCACCATAATGAACGACGTTAGGGGTATCATGAAATACACGCCCAAGGCCATGACCACAAAAATCCCGAACAACTGAGAAGCCTGCGGCCTCAGCGTGGGTCTGTATCGCAACACCGATATCGTAAAGTGTATTGCCGGGTTTGACTTGCTCAATCCCTTTCCACATGGATTCAAAGGTTATATCACATAGGCGTGTTGCTTTTACCTTCGGCTCACCTGCATAAAACATACGACTAGTGTCGCCATGCCACCCATCGACAATAACTGTAACGTCAATATTGACGATATCCCCATTTTTGAGGGTCTTTGCTGATGGAATACCGTGGCAGATCACGTGATTTATGGATGTGCATATCGTGTGGCGATATCCCCTGTATCCGACACATGCTGGCAAAGCGCCATGATCAAGTACAAATTCACGCGCAAGATTATCGATATGTTCAGTTGAAACACCTGGCTCAACACTTTCGGCAATCATATCGAGGCATGCAGCGGCTAACTGGCCAGCTTTACGCATACCTTCGAAATCTTCTTTACTGTGCAGTTTGATGCTCTCGCTGCGGGACGTACTTTCGATGTGGTCATCATCAGCAATAGAGTAAGTCATCGGGGTATCTTTCTAGTGATCAGGCAATGTCCTTAATAGTCTACCAATAAGGCTCGCCGCAAAACAATCTCGCTTGTGGTTATTTCACAATCATAGCACAATACGTCAACCCCGGCCTGCTGTGCCTGTTTCAGGGCAAGTGAGTATTCAGGGTCAATATCTTCAGCAAGAGAAAACCGGCTGCAGTCCGCGCGTTGGACGATGTACAACATGATTGCACGATGGCCTGAGGCGCTAACCTGGCTTAACTCACGTAAATGTTTGGCGCCACGAGAGGTTACGCTGTCCGGGAATTCTGCCTGGCCAGGTTCACGCATCAGGTTTACGTTTTTGACTTCCACATAGCAGGATTGATCTGAGTTTTTTCCAGTTGCGTTCTCTAACAGTATGTCGATACGGCTGTTTTCCAAGCCATATTTGACTTCTCTGCGAAGAGAGCCATAGCCTGTGAGTTCTGGGATAAGGCCGGCTTGGATGGCTTCAGTAGCAATCTTATTGGGATTATTTGTGTTGATAGCAACCAGACCGCTATCGACTTCAATAAGCTCCCAGGAATAAGGTAATTTACGTGTTTTGCTGGATGATTTGGAAACCCAAACGCGTGCACCCTCTGGCATTACCCCCATCATTGATCCTGGGTTAGCGCAGTGCGCTGTAATCTTGCTGCCATCATCAAGGACAATGTCAGCTAGAAACCTTTTGTAGCGTTTTAAAAGATGCCCACTGATGAGCGGGGACGGGTAATGCATTAATAAATGCCTAACGTTTCCTTGCCTTTCGTCAAGGGAGCAACCGTAAGTAAAATATGCTCATAGCCTCAAGTTTTAGGGGGATCATTCATAAATTCCAGACTGTAAGGCTGGTTGTTTTGTGAGTCGGGTAAATTTTCACATGCTAACCTTAAAAATAATGATTAACTCTCATTATATGAGGTATTTTATATATTTGTAAGTTTTCTTGTGAGAAGCTTCTACAAGATGATGATGCTATTTGTAGCTTTCTAATATGGATTGGCTGATGAAGATTAAGGGGATAGGCTTGTTATGAGCAGTAGCACAGCAAAATATACGGGTATACAAAACAGTAATCGTCAGGTTTTGCAGAGACGGGTGCAAGCTGATCGACGTAATTCGCCCAGACGTAAATTAACAGTACCCGTCCGGTTTATGTTTGATGATAAGCTTGAATATAAAGGAATGCTGCAGAATATAAGTGCTGGCGGGCTTCTTGTTGAAGCAGAGGTGCTGCCTTGCTTAGGGGATATGATTATAATTTATATTGACGGCATCGGCAGATTTGAGGGCATCGTTTTGCGCACTGATGATACATCTTTTGCTATCAAAATGGATTTAAGTGAGCTCAAAATAAATCGGCTTGAAGCGTCGTTGAATGCTTATTTTGCACAAGAAAAGCCTAATGCTGAGTATTTGACGCGAAGGACAGGGTCTGCTGACCGCAGAGCTTCTCCTCGTATGATTGGTGATGAGACAGAGACAATCATAGGTAAAAAGCAGAACGGGAAGCCTTTCCAGTGTTCTGTTTGTAATTTATCTTTGTGTGGTATCGAGATAAAAACAACAACTGAGTTGGATTTGGGAGACTATGTCACGGTAGGTAAAGTCCACGCCTGTGTTTCACGCAAGACAGAGCTAGGATATGTTTTAATACATGATTAATAATCAATATTAGAACATTTCATTTAATAGGTTGAGAATTTTCCGACGCATTTGTTTTGAGGGAATACGAACAAAAACACTTAAAAGCTCAGCCATAGCGACTGCTTCGTCGGTTAAGCCT
>CAZGVP010000289.1:0-4205 GCA_964529135.1 uncultured Caulobacterales bacterium
ATTACCGGAACCCCTTGCATAAGATGCCTGCTTTTTCGGCGTTTGCGCCCGGACCGCAGAATCGGTATAATCTCCAGTATACAGATGAAGTGTCGGAAAGAATTCTTGCTCTGCCTATGCATCCATACCTGACTGATGTTCAGGTGCATTATATTTGTGATATGATTGAAGAGGTTTTGGTCAAAAATCTTCACGAGAGTCAATAACCAGCCCTATAAACGGGTCAGTAATAGAGACCTTGTCCTGATGGGAGCACCAGCGTAAAACGCGATTATGACACAATCACTTGCTATCGCCATTTGTCAAATCTCTCCAATTGTTGGGGATATTGCGGGTAATATAAATCGCATTAAAAAAGCCTACGCTGAGGCGAAGGGGCTTGGTGCGGATTTAGCTGTTTTCTGCGAGCTGGTTGTATCTGGTTATCCGCCAGAAGATTTGGTTCAAAAACCAAGCTTCCAGCGTGCTTGTAAAGATGCAGTTGAAGAACTGGCAGCGACAACCAGTGATGGTCCGGCAATGATTGTCAGTGCGCCGTGGAAGGAAGGCGAGGCATTATATAATGGTGCATTTTTATTGGAAAATGGAGATATTGCCGCTCGCCGAGATAAGATTAGATTGCCTAATTACGGAGTGTTTGATGAACCGCGTCGTTTTACGCCGGGTACGGTGTGTAATATAACACCCTTTAGAGGAATCAAGCTTGGGCTTTTTACCTGTGAAGACATGTGGGTTCCCGGTACAGGTGCGCAACTTGCTGCATTGGGTGCAGACTTGCTCATTGCGCCGCATGGATCGCCATTTAGAAAAACTGCGATCCATGAGCGCGTTGAGGCAGCCAAAGAGCGTACGCAAGCTACAGGGTTGCCCGTAATTTTTGTCAACCAGCTCGCTGGACAAGATGAAGTTGTTTTCGATGGGGCGTCCTTCATCATGAATGCTCAAGGTAAAATAACCCATCGTATGCCTCAGTTTGAGGAAGCGGTTAATATTACTCATTGGGAAAATACAGATATAGGCTGGGTTTGTGAGCGAGGTCCAACTGAAAATTGGCCTGAAGGCAATGAGGTTGTGTACCGTGCGGTGACCCTTGGTGTTCGTGATTATGTAAGTAAAAACCATTTTAAAGGTGTTGTTATTGGCCTTTCGGGCGGTGTGGACAGTGCCTTAACTGCAGCTATTGCAGTTGATGCATTGGGTGCTGAAAATGTGCACTGTGTAATGATGCCATCACGATATACTGCGCAGGAAAGCCTTGAAGATGCCTCTGCTTGTGCAAATGCACTGGGTGTAAAGCTTGATACGATTCCCATCGAAGCTGGGGTGAGTGGTTTTACTGATATGCTTGAAAATATGTTCGCTGGTTATGATGCAGATACTACAGAGGAAAACATTCAGTCGCGTATTCGGGGCACGCTTTTGATGGCGTTATCCAATAAGTTTGGGCCGATGGTTTTGACGACGGGTAACAAGTCTGAGATGTCCGTAGGTTATGCAACGCTTTATGGCGATATGAACGGTGGATATAATCCACTTAAAGATCTTTATAAGTTAGAAGTGTTTGAGCTTTGCCGCTGGCGGAATACGCATCATCATGCAAAGCTATTGGGCCCGAAGGGGCGTGTCATTCCGGAAAGGATAATCACTAAACCACCGTCTGCTGAATTACGTGAAGATCAAAAAGATGAAGATAGTTTACCTCCTTATGAAGTGCTGGATGATATTCTTGAGTGTCTTGTAGAGCGTGAAATGTCTGTAAAGGATATTGTTGCACGCGAGCATGATGAGGTAATCGTGCGTCGTATTGAGCATCTTTTATATGTTGCCGAATATAAAAGACGCCAAGCGCCACCTGGGCCAAAGGTAACGAAAGTGAATTTCGGTCGTGATAGGCGTTATCCGATCACGAATGGTTGGCGTGATAAATAGGCCTGGGTTTCAAGGTTAAACCTGTATTAACTTGTTATCTTTTGCCCAATTCAACATTGTTGAAAGGGCATGATCAACATCACCTGGGTTCCATCCGAGTTCTGTGCAGGCTTTTTTGTTGGAAAATGATACTTGTCGGCCAGCAAGACGAACACCTGTAAGGGGGGCTTTTGGTTGTTTACCTGTAAGTCGAGAGACAATACCAGTGTCCACAACTCCAGCGGCTAAGGCGACGGCGTAAGGCATTTTGAGGGACGGCATTGGTTTTTTTGTTTGTTTATTGAGTTTATCAAGTAGTGTTTTCATATCCACATTTTCACCAGCGAGAAGGTAACGTTCTCCATTAATGCCACGATCACGTATGGCAATAAAACCATTTGCCAGCGCGCTAACGGGGACAAAATTCAAAATACAATCAATATAGGCTGGTGTCTTACCATTAACAAAGTCGAGGATCATTTGTGTCGGAGGCGTGAGACTATCATCCTCAGCGCCTAATGGCTCTGTTGGGATTGCAATCATGACTGACATGCTTGATTTTGTTCCAGTATGAACAGTAGCGAGAGCAGCCTCTTCTGCCAGACGTTTAGATCGAGGATAAGGGCCTAACATATCATCCGGATCAAGCCAAATGCTTTCATCGGCTATTGATGGGCCAATTGGAGTGTCTTTTCCAATCAAGGTCGTCAGGCTGGAGCAATGAATGAATTGTTGAACGCCTTCTGCCTTTGCAGCGCGTAACATAACATCCGTTCCATGATGATTTACTGTCTCAAAGATTGATGATTCAGGAGCCCATAATTGAGCATTACCCGCAAGGTGAAATACGGTTTTGACTCCCTTGCAAGCATTGGAAGTGTCTCGTTTATTGGTGATGGACCCGTGGATCAATTCTGCTGCCGTACCTTTTAGTGATGCCAGATTGACGTCGAGCACACGAACGGTTTCACCTTTCTCCAAGAGGGATCGCACCAGATAGCGACCTACAAATCCTGCCCCACCGGTAACCAGATTAACACTCATTCTACAATGCCGGTTGACTGCTTACGACAAAGAAGTAGTCCTGTATCGGTGACTGATCCAAGAATGAGCGCTGTTCTGGTTTCAATACCTACTGTGGCAGCGCTAAAAATTTTCCCGCTGGGTTCATTGAGCAATGTTGTTACGGAGCGTGTATCTGGATCGACACGAACAATCCGACTGGGTGCGCGGCCCCAATTTAATTTACGATGAGCCCCCATTCTGAATAAAGACGGATGTACAGCTGCGATGAGAGCGCCATCATAACTAACCGTGAGGTTATCGGGGCCTCCAGGTAGAGCTATCTTTTCCTGCAGATCAACGCCTTCTATGGTTTTACTAAATATATGAATGGCTTTTTCACGGGTCGCAGCAAGAGCAAGGTCACCGCTCGGAGTTTGAGCTAATCCGTTAGCATAGCCGGCTTCATTATAAAGAGGAGTCGTTTGGTCACTTTGCATAAGGCCACTGCGCCGCAAGCTGAAAATATCTTCTAGTCCACCACGCCAATTGCAGGAAGCATGGTCAAAAGACACGAGAATTTTGCTTTTGTGGACCGTAATATCGTTTGCAGCACAGACGGTGTCATTTGATTTGGATATGATAACTGCGCCGTCTGCGCCAATGCGTTCAACACGTGGCGTCATTCGCCATTTTTTCTCAAACCGGTCATAACCACGATTGATAAAGATAATTTCATTTGTGTCTTGATCATAAGTCATGCCGTGAGGGCGCAAGCCACCAATAATATCATTATCGCGAATAAGTGATTGTAATTCGATTGGATTTTTTAGATCCGTGAAAAGATTATTGAGTGATAGCCGATAAATACCGCCGGTAGGAATGGCGATGTTCTTTTTCTTTTTTGCAGCTTTCTTGACGGCTCTGCGGTCGTAGGCTGAGATAAATAAAATATTTCGACTATGATCAATGGCAAGATCTTCTGCGCCGACGATTGGCTTTCTGGTGTCTTTGTCAATCAAATCGAGGCGTTGGCATTGCTGAAGGGGAATAAGATTATTATTGTCACCTGCGATTGCTGTGCGGTTGCTGGAGGTGATTGCCAATGCAATACCAGATAACACCATTATGGCGATAAAGCCCGCGCTCGTTTTAAGCAGAAGATGATGACGACGATTTTGTTTAGGTTGCTGCATTCGTATCTGCCCTGACCATTTCCCCAGTAATCAATAATCCAGTAATCAATAACCCGGTAATCAATAATACGCCACTTAACAAAGGCTCTTGGTGACTAT
>CAZGVP010000290.1:0-4199 GCA_964529135.1 uncultured Caulobacterales bacterium
GGCGGGTTTTCCAATGATCTTTTGAGAGGCGGCGTTGGGTTTGATACTATCAGCGGGGGTGATGGCGACGATTTTATTTTTGGTGGGACACAAAATGACCGATTGCTCGGTGATGCTGGAAATGATTCAATTGAGGGGGCATCTGGTCGGGATTTTCTCTTTGGTGATGTTGGTAATGATCTATTGATTGGTGGTTTAGGTAATGACATTATTCGCGGCGGCGCGGGTTTTGACAGGCTGATCGGTGGACCTGGCAATGATGCATTAGTTGGCGGATTTAATGCTGATATTTTTGTTTTTGAAAATGGTTTTGGTAATGATCAGATACTTGATTTTACGACGAGTGGCAGCGCTGAACGTATCGACCTGTCAAGTGTTTCCAGCATTGTGAACTTTAGTGATTTACTGAACAATCATCTATCCCAAAACGGTAATGGTGATGCCGTGATTAGTGATGGTGCTAATAGTATTACCTTGCTTGGAGTTTCTAGCTCTGACTTGTCTGTGACGGACTTTATGTTCTAGTTGGGTAACGATGGTAATTTAAAAGGGAAGAGTTCAGTATTTGTAAATTGAGCTTTGGAATCCTTAGTTACTGATCTGTAGAGAAAGCTCTGCTTCAATCTTCTGGATGATATTGGCATCTTCACGTTTTAATTGGCGCCCGGTTTTCCAGATTTCCTTCCCATCTTGCCAGTCTTGTTTCAGCTTTTCTGCCCAAGCTGGATTTAAGACAGAGTTTTTATAAAATTGATGATAAATATCTATAGCTGCCAGTTGTTTATCGTTACCGAACGAAAAACCTTCTTGACCACTGACAGCATTAACTAAAATAGGTTGGTGAAACATCCACTGAGAATGCGCAGAGGCTGTACGGTTTTCTCCGGCCATAAAAATTGGAACGCACATAGAAGCGCATAACATATCCTTTCCAACATATGTTTTGACCGTATGAGTGCGTTTCATGTTGTTGATGAGTTTAATGACTTGTGCACCTTCGGAAACGGCTCCGCCTTCTGAGTTAAGAACGAGCGTTATATGTTGGTATGTATCTTTTGTTTTGCTAAATTCAACCTGTAGGAGCCTGGCCATTGGTATGTCTATGCTACCTGTCCATTCATAAATGATTGCCTTTTGATTTTGTGGATTGGGGCGTATCGTCAACTTGTCACTGGTAACTGGTTGATCAAGCCAACTGTAAATACCACCTAGGATTAGTATAAAAGCTACAGCAACTCCTATTTGAATTGATCGCATGAGTATCGCCTAATTCCTGTCAATCACTATTGGTTTAATCATAATCCCTTGTCTAAACCTTTATCCGTACCCATCCAGTAATCCCAGAAACGAAAATAAAGTCCGTAATTGGCATTATAATCCTTGTGATGGACATTATGATGGCTTGCTGAAATAAATATTTTGCCAAACAGATTATCTGTAAGGAATTTAGGAAAGATTTCCCATCCAGCATGATTTACGACACTGCAAAGGGTCATGAAAATCAGAAGAAAAAATACGGCCCCTGCATGAATAGGAATGAAGAAGGCGCATACTGGTAATAACCATGCCGAGATAATGGATTCCCATGGATGAAAAGAAAAAGCGGCCCATGGAGTCGGTTGGCGAGAGCGGTGATGGGTGAGATGGGTTGCACGAAATAATAGTGGGTGATGCATTACCCGGTGGGTCCAGTAAAAATAGCTGTCGTGAATAAATAGGTAAACAAAAATGCTCACGGGGATATAGGCTAGTGTAAGGATATTAGTGCCACCGGTATAAATTGCTGTGCCGCCCATTTTAAAGCTCTCCATCACGATCGCGCCGGGTATGGCGTATATGAGTGATGATATAAGGGACATTTTGACTTCATGGATGACAATGTTGCGCTGTGGTGGCCTGTCTGCCAGGCGCCGCGCGTTCACCTTTTCTGCGGGGCGTCCCCACAAAAGGTAATAAAACAACCCAGCCACAATAAAATAGCGCACCCAGATGATAGCAGTCAGATAGGTAAAGGTTGTCAATACGTCGTTGAGAGCTAGCTGGGGCATGACTAAATTTTATAATGCGTTTCGAATTTTTGCAGCAATTTTTGAAAGTTCTTTTGGGTCGGCTTGCGCGCCATCTCCATGAGGCATCAGGTGGGTGTCATTATATACAGGGATAAGATGAAAATGAGTATGAAAAACCGTTTGCCCGGCAGCAGCACCATTGAATTGGGCAACGCGAATGCCGTCGGGCTTCAGGCTTGTGCGAATAGCAGCGCCAATTTTCTGTACACCGTCGATTAACGGATGGAGATCAGCGGTTTGAATGTCAAAAAGATTGATGGCGAGAGCTTGTTTTGAGATTACCAGAGCGTGCCCGGTGGATTGTGGGAAGAGGTCCATGAAGGAAAGAATATTCTGATCTTCATAAATTTTTGTGCACGGGATTTCGCCTTTAATAATTTTGGCGAAGATATTATCTGGCTCGTAGCTCATATCTAGGCTCATATTTTTTCTCTCTAATTATTTTTCTTAAATGGCGTGAAATTTTTGAGCATTTGAATTTCCTGATTGGTGTCTGCTCTTTCCTGATCAAGATAGTTCTTGATGGCTGTGCGAAAAGATGGATCTGGAATCCAGTGGGCAGAATAGGTTGCAACTGGTTCATACCCTCTAGCGAGTTTATGATGTCCTTGAGCGCCAGCTTCAACACGCTTTAGCCCTCTATTAATTGCGTACTCTATAGCTTGGTAATAACAGCATTCGAAGTGTAAAAATTTTGCTTGCTCCGTACATCCCCAGTAACGGCCATAGAGTGTGTCACTACCGATCATGTGTAGGGCGCCGGCGATAGGGTTTTCGCTATTTTCATGAAATGCTAGAGTGAGCATCAGATCGTCTGACATTCGCTCTCCCAACAAAGTAAATGCATCACGCGTTAAGTATGGTGTCCCCCATTTGCGCGCACCTGTGTCTTGATAGAAAACCCAGAATGCATCCCAAAGGTTTTCTGTTACATCAGTTCCGGTAATGTTTTTGATAGTAATGCCATCAGCCATGGCTTTACGTCGCTCCTGGCGGATGGTTTTTCTTTTGCGCGAAGAAAGCACGGCGAGGAAATCATCAAACGTTTTATAGTCTCGGTTTTGCCAGTGGAATTGTTCACCGATGCGGGGCAGGAACCCGGCTGCGGCTAGGCTGTTGCTTTCTTCCCTGGTTATGAAATTAAGATGAGCAGAAGAAACCCCCATTTGTTCTGTCATCTGAGCTATTGCTTCGGCGAAGAGGGGGATGTCACGGTTATCCTCACATAAAAGGCGAGGACCCGGTACTGGTGTAAAGGGGCTTGCGATCAAGAGCTTTGGATAATAATGCCCACCCGCCCGTTCAAAAGCTTCGCCCCAATGGTGATCGAAGATGTATTCTCCCTGACTGTGCCCCTTCATATAGCAAGGTGCAACACCGATAATGGTTTCATCACGCTCCAGAGTAATATGGCAAGGCAGCCATCCGATTTCACGAGATACGGAGCCGCTCTCTTCAAGGAGTGATAGAAAGGTATGGCTTACAAAAGGATTATAACCTTTGCCAGCTGTGGCGAGCCGATCCCAGACAGCTGCATCAATATCTGCCATCGCTTTGAGGGTTCGCAGCGTTATGGGTGGTGTTTGGGCTTTAGGGTTCAGGTCTTCTTGAATAGGAGCGGACATCAGCCAATCTCGAACATGCCGTCGACCTCAACAGCAGCGCCTAATGGTAGGGCAGGTGAACTGACTGCTGCACGGGCATGTCGACCTTTGTCGCCAAAAATATCAACCATAAGGTCAGAGGCGCCATTGACCACTTTTGGTTGGTCAAAAAAGTCAGGTGTCGAGGCAACAAACCCACCCAGACGGACAACGCGTGTTACTGCATCCAATGTCTTGCCAACTGAGTGACAGGCATTATTGAGCTGGGCCACAAGATTAAGGCCGCACGCACGGGCCGCCAGTACGCCATCTTCGACATTCATATCTGCTCCGAGGGTTCCTTTGATCAACCCCTCTGCTGATATTGAAACTTGCCCAGAAATGACCACCAGATTGTTTGTAATGACAAAGGGGACATAATTGGCCACTGGGGCAACTGCTTGCGGCAAGGTAATGTCGAGACGTTCTATAGTTTGCGCAACATTAGTCATGATGTCTCCGGTAGGACAGGTTTTACTCAGGCGAG
>CAZGVP010000291.1:0-4199 GCA_964529135.1 uncultured Caulobacterales bacterium
TTTTTTGATGACATCCCCCCCCGCCGTTATATGGGTGTGGGGTAGGGAAGTTACCGTTGTTAACTCTCCTGGCAAGCCAGAAAAAGCCCCCGCAACCTTTCCGTGCATGATCGCGAGCCCTTCTATATTGGTGCTACCAGAATTCGTCGCACACCAGTCAAGGAGCAGGTTTTGCATTTCGTCGCGTGTACCCTCTAGATAGTTGAGACCAGCGCGATAATCTTCTAATTTTGACATGAAACTGGCCTAGCGCAACCACACCTCAAAATCTACTAAAAGGATCAATGTTGTCTCTGTGTCGCCACATTGCGATTGCAATTAGACTAGCTATGCTTGGTAAGCTGCCATGTCGGGTTGATCAGGGGTTGCAGCCAATCACATCCCGGCATAGTGCATATGTGCGAGCATATGATTTTAATCTGGGTCGTTGGCACCAGCATGGAATGGATTTAGGGCGTTCGTGGGTAAAGTACGAGAAGGTCGATAGCAATGCTGCGTATGATTGAGATCATGCTGAGTTTCTGGGCGCAAGGGGCACGGCGAGGCGGATTGCTAGTCGCACTTATATTTATTGCAGCGTCTATTACAGCTGGCTGGTATGCCGCCAATAACCTCAAAGTTGATACAGATACTGCAAACATGCTCTCCAGTGATCTGGAATTCCAGATCAAGGCGCGTGAATTGCGTGAAGCTTTCCCCCAAATCAAGAGCGAGTTATCGATAATTGTTCGCGCACCTACGCTGGATGAAGTTGATGCCTACGCATCCCGCCTCTACAAACGCCTTGAAAAGCGCGGAGACATTGTTACCGAAGTCTTTTCCCCAACAGACGAGCCTTTCTTTCAAGAAAACGGGCTAATGTTTTTGTCTGAAAGTAAACTTGAAAAACAACTAACCAATCTCACAAAAGCAGCAGGTCTGATCGAAAAGCTGTATAATGATCCCGGTATCGATACCTTGTTCTCAACCCTGGCTGAGAATGATGAGTTAGCTGAACGCT
Source organism: uncultured Caulobacterales bacterium (assembly GCA_964529135.1). GTDB lineage: Bacteria > Pseudomonadota > Alphaproteobacteria > Caulobacterales > Parvularculaceae > CALLPQ01. The sequence goes on from CAZGVP010000291.1 coordinate 1,001, forward strand.
CAGAGCTAGGTGCCGAAACCCTTGATGGTATCTATGGCGACCTGGCAACCACAGTCGAGAATGCCATTGCCAGTGGTAATGAACCGTTTTCATGGCGCGGTGTTCTTGGTGACGATGAGGCGCCAGCCGATGGCTATTTAAGAATTGTCAACACCACTCCGATTGCAGACTTTAGCCGCCTTAAACCCATCGGCCCTGCACTGGAAGGGATTAGAGCCGAAATCGCGGACTTAAATGAAGAGTTCGACGGACGTGCTCAAGCATTGATTACAGGGTCTCTGGCTTTACGCGGGGAAGAGCTTGAATCGGTAACACGGGGCATCGGATTTTCGTTCCTTCTATCGTTCATTCTGGTTTCACTACTATTGTTGATTGCATTTCGGTCATTTTACATCAGCATGTTGACGATTTTCAGCCTGTTGATCACACTGACACTAACATCCGCTTGGGCTGGGTGGTATTATACAGAACTCAATCTCGTTTCAGTTGCCTTTACAGTTTTACTGGTTGGACTTGGGCTCGACTTTTCTATCCACCTATTATTACATATTCAGGAATATAGAGGGCGTGGGCTTAATCGGCGCGTGGCTTTGAATTCTACATTCAAGGATGTTGGTGGTGCAATGGCCCTCGCTGCGCCAACAACATCCTTGGCGTTCTTCTCATTCTTACCCACAAGCTTTGACGGCATTGCGCAATTAGGAGCAGTCTCTGGTATTGGAGTATTGATCGCTTTTCTAGTGTCCGTTACTTTCCTGCCCGCCGCACTCGCGATAGCGCCGCCACCAAGTCCCAGGCCTGCCAGTGGAACGGTTCGAAAAAGCTTTTCTATTTTTGACAAGATCTCTGTACCCATTGCGGTTGTTTTTACAATCATGGCTCTGGGGGCCATTACCCTTGTTCCCAAAGCTCGCTTTGATGCTGACCCGATGGCACTGCGTAGCCAATCATCAGAGTCAGTGCGTGCCTTTAATATGCTATTTGATAGTCCTGATACTTATCCTTACCGGTTAACGCGGATGGTTTCCTCAGAAGAAGAAGTAAAAGCCACAGCGGCGAAAGCAGAAGCATTAGACGTTGTGCGCTCAACGCGGGCTCTTACAGACTTTGTTCCAGCCGATCAGGATTCCAAATTAGAGTTAATTGACTTTGCCGCTGGTTCTCTGGCGTTCGTTCTAACCAGTGAGCCTGTATCCAGGTCAGCCCCCCCCAATGGGTCTGGTATCGAAACTTTGCAATCGCGCTTTGATGCCTCTTTAGAGCCGGGTACAGATGCAAATAAGACAAGCCAAGCAGGAAAACGTCGGCTCGCAAACGCATTAACAATTGTTCAAGATCGCAATGATCCAGCACTCTTACAAAAAATTGAAGATCAGATTTTTCGTTTCTGGCCAGAACTAGCCATCAGCCTGCAAAGCCAGTTCCAGGCAGATTACATTGATTATGATACCCTGCCTCCGGCACTGAGTGAGCGATACCGTTCTCAAAATGGACAATGGCGCGTCGATATGCTTCCAGTGGAAGATGTACGCGATCCGGTAAAACTAAAAGCCTACGTCAATACCGTGGAAACCGCATTTCCCGACATTGCTGGTGGGGCAATCCAGTCACAAAAAGCCGGGGCAATCATTGCTAAATCCATGATTCAAGCTTCTTGCCTCGCATTGATTGTTATATCTATCGTCTTGTTAATTTTTGTTCAAAACCCCGTCACCGTTTTATTGATACTCTTCCCGCTTAGTCTTGCTGCAATCTTGACCATAGCAACCGGTGTCATTTTCGATATCCCGTTTAACTACGCTAATGTGATAGTCCTACCGCTGTTGATGGGCATCGGGGTCGATAGCGGTATCCACCTTGTACTTCGACAACAAAAGGTTGACAAAAAAGTTGACGATACCAATAGCGTCTACGGGACAGCCACACCACGTGCTGTGCTATTTTCTGCCCTCACAACTGTTGCATCCTTTGGTAGTCTCATGCTTTCCGATCACCGAGGCACCGCCAGTATGGGGCAACTCTTATCAATTGCGATTGGCTATACGCTTATTTGCACATTAATTGTGTTACCTGCAGTCTTTCGCTTGCGAAAATCCTTTCAACAGCGATCAAGCTCTTAAAAAAAGCTTATAACATTCACAATAGTGTTATGATGTCTCACGGGTCGGTCGCGCGAAAGCCACAATTTCTCCGTTTTTGCAGACAATTATATAAATATGCTTCCCACGCCTGTATTGCAAAGCTATGCTGCATGTGCGTATTTCTTTTATTGCCAGCACAAGGCTGGTCTTATCTATAAACGCTATGGAACCTATCACCATGTCGAATCGCTGTTCTTCCAGAGTATTCACGATATTTGCATCCGCAACGTTTGCCGCAGTTAGCCTGATGCCAATGGCAATCAATGCACAGGAAGCCCCTTCTGCTCCTTCAGCAATCACACAACCTGGCCTGGTTTCGGACAACCCGGTTATCCAGGCGGCGATAGATTTCACTCGTAACCTGACAGACAAGGCTAACGACGCATTCACCAACACAGCCGATGAAGACGCGCAGCTCCTTAATTTCCAACGCGTTCTCACCGACGGGCTTGCGCTCGATCTCCTCGGGCGTTTCATGCTCGGCGAACATCGCAACTCCCTGACAGACGACCAACGCACACGCTATGAAGCAATTTTTCCAGAATATATTACTCGTCTCTATGCGGAGCAATTCAAAGACATTGCTGGCAAACAACTTGTCATCAATGATGCAACACCTTTCAGCAGACGCGACGTTATCGTCAGAACTCAGTTTTCTCGCGAAGATGGCACCCCCGTTAATGTTGACTGGCGCGCGCGTAAGTTCCGCGATGAAAACCACAAGATGATTGATATTATTGTCTCCGGTGTTTCCATCATGACCGTGAAACGCGAAGAATTCACTTCTTTTATTTCCACCAATGGTATTGATGCGCTTATCACGAGACTGGAAGAAGAAGCGGCGGCGTAGATTTCCGCCTCTATCTACTTACAGTAGCGCACATTGCATCCTATAAATATCGCGGCCTGAATAATGGGCCAAATAAGGTGCATACCACCATAAACCCTGGCCATCCTGTCCGCCCTGCTTTACTCACCGTCAAGTGACAAAGGCTACCCGGCTGCCAGTTCGTGATTTTGGGACCCAAAAAAAAATCACCGCTGATAACGGCCCTCCT